>JAWCRP010000012.1:0-18347 GCA_038869175.1 Candidatus Nitrosotenuis sp.
ACAAAAAGATTCCAGACTCTGCAGTAAACACAACAATGTGGGCAATCTACGCCTTTACATTCACGTTGTTTGGCCTCAACATTGCCCTTTCCTACATGAAGTCCGGCTGGTTCACAATCTAGAGTTCTGTACATACCAATAATCAGATTTGTTTAAAACTGACACATCATTTGGTTCCTATTCTTTCCATTTGAATTCCGCTAACGCTTGCAAACTCAGGATCTGGACCAGTGACAAGTTTTAGTCTCAGAATTTTAGCAGTAGCTGCCGCAAATGCATCGGCAAGTGAGAGCGAATGATGCATCTTCATCAGGGCAGCTTCTCTCCATATCTGGCCATCCGATACAGGAACTATTCTGACACCAAAACTTCTAATGTTTTTTTCCTTCTCGTCAGCTATTTTTTTATTTTTTCGGCCCAATACATAATACAATTCGGCTAGGTTTACAACATTAATGTAGCCAGATATTTTGGCATCAATAATCTGTTTGAGTAACTCTTCTACGCGTTCTGCCCCCCTTTCTCCCAAGTAGAAAATCAACAAAGCTTGGGTGTCAAATACCACATTCACCGTTTGTCTTTCCTTAGCAACTTACTTTCTTTCTTGATTTCATCTGCTCTGGCCTCTCTGATCAGATGTCTTGCCGTCTTTCCTTTGAAAAGTGTTCTAAGCGAGCCTTTTTCTGTTGTCGGATCCAAAATCGGTTTGAAAAGCACGCCATCCTGTGTGTCAACAGCTAAGACCTTTTTGCCAATCTTGTGTTTTTCTCGAAGTTTTTTTGGTATTGTGGCTTGACCCTTTTTTGTAACCGTAACAATATTTGTTGCCATATATTACTAATACAATTGTAATACATAAATATATGGTATTACTTATAGCATCATCTCCACGATTAAATGTTATCAGTAAAACCTAGCCACAGATGTTAAATTTGGGAACATAGAACCGCTTTTGTGCAGTGCGATAGGTGTCAGAACACAGCAGTATATTCTAAAAAGTATTCCGGCGAAAGCCTGTGCTCTTCCTGCTTTTCAAACTCCATACTGCGCAAGACTGCAAAGACAATATCAAAATACAATATGATATGGAGTGGTGAGCTTGTATGCGTTGCAGTCTCTGGCGGAAAGGACTCGCTTGCACTTTTGCACGTACTCTCTCAGATGTCAAAGAATCACAACTTTGCAATTCACGCAGTCACAATAGATGAGGGGATACCAGGATACCGCGAGGAGGCACTTGGAATAGTAAGGCAGTTCTGCAAAGATTTGGGAGTAGAGCACAGTGTATACGAGTACAAGGAACTTTTTGATGTTACACTGGAAGAGTCACTAAAGATGCGAGAGGAAAAGACATCATCGTGTTCCATCTGCGGCACACTCAGAAGAAGAGCAATGGACTATGCCGCAAAACAGATAGGAGCCGACGTAATTGCGACAGGACACAATCTTGATGACACGCTGCAGACATTTATCATAAACACTCTGTCAGGCGATACAAACAAGATCGGATGGATGGATCCTGACACCTCTGAGAACTCGCTGCGAAAGATAAAACCATTCTGTGAAATTTATGAATCTGAAATAGTATTTTATGCATTTACAAACAACCTACCATTCCAAAGCGAGCCATGCCCCCACATGAACGAGGGAATAAGAACCGAGATCCGGGAATTTCTCAACAACCTTGAGAACAGCCACAGTGGAATCAAGAACAGCATGTACCACTCGGTTGTAAAAATATCCCAGATAGTAAGAGAGTCAAACTACAAAGAGAAGACAAAATGCGCAAGATGCGGTGCAGAATGTACCGGCATGGTCTGCGCCGTATGCAAGATACTAGTTGATCTTGACGGCCGAAAATAGAAGACTTTACAAAACCTAGAGCCGTATGATATGCGGTAGTAGGTAGGATCGGGGCGCTAGCCGTGCCCCATTCTGAAACCGGCTCTATGCAGAGGTCAGTAACTGTTGGGTAAATCTCTAGGTGGATAATTCCCGCTTGACGTACTGAAATGAAATCACGCCGAAGCGGGTGGATGCAGGCCTGAGATTGTCCGAAGGGACAGCTCTCAAGGTCGAATTGCCGAAATGGATGAGGTCCGGGAGGGAGCAATTCTAAGGCAAAGCACCCACGCTTCTTCGTCAACGTGGCGGATCTTGTCCGTCTTGAGATGGGGCTACCCGTCTAGACTGGAACCAGCAGAGCTACTACCACTTTATCTCAAAGAGATATTAGTCATTTTGTCATAACTGCTGTAGATGTTTCTTGGCCCAAAGAGAACGTATGACGACTTTAAAAGGCAGCTAAAGCCGGAACTAGTCCCAGCATTTGACAGTCTGCGCCAGTTCTGCCTCCTGCTAGGTCAGAATGTGGTAGAGGACGTACGGGCCCACAGAATAGTATTTGGCAAGTCGCTTTCATTTAGGTGGTTTGCCGACCTTGAGCCGGACAACAACGCAATCATCATCAAAATTCAAAAAGACCGAAAGGAACCGTTCAAGACGCTTACCGTTCCGCAGGATGGAAGCCTGGATGAGATCAAATCCCAGATCAAATACGCATACAACACAATTCGCTAATAGAGAACATCAAACTTTGAAAACTCGCCAACATGCTTTTCGTTTTTTATCACAACATCATCTACACGCGCATTTGCTGGCCCTGCATGACACCATTCCACAACGCGGCTCACGTCAAGATCCTCGCCTTCCATTACTGCCTCAACTCTTCCATCCTTTAGATTCTTGACCCAGCCGGCAACATGATTTTTTGTTGCCATCACCTTTAGTGCCTGACGAAAGAATACACCCTGAACCTTACCAGTAATGAAAAGATGGACGCGTATCTTTGCCATTTGGAAAAACTGTTTTTCTGGGATTAATAAATCTGGAGGGATTATACCCTTTCCTTCACTCTTGCGCGACCAGTCTTTCTTGCCGCAATGCTTCCGACTTTGGCTCCAGGCGGTGCATTCCTTGAGACGGTTCCGCCGCCACCCATGTGTTGGTGTCGTCCTCCACCGTGTGGGTGAACGTATGCTGCCTGAGCAACACCCCTCACAATCGGATATTTGCGGCCTCTTGATTGATATCTGCGCCACTTGTTTCCTGCGTTAAGGAACGGTCTTTCCGATGCTCCTCCTCCAGCCAAGATTCCAATCATGGCCCTGTTCTTTGGATTCAGAGTGGTAAAGCTTCCAGAAGGTAGTTTTACTATGACACCGTCGGCGTTGTGCGAAAATACCGTTGCAGAATTTCCTGCAGATTTTGCTATAGATCCGCCGTCGCCAAAATGCTTTTCAATATTGCACACTATGGTTCCGTCAGGAATGTTTTGAATGCTAATGACGTTGCCGTTGGTGATCTCGGCGTTAAGACTGAACTTTATCGTAGAGCCCACCTTGGTGCCAAGTACGGCAGGAATTAATGAGACAGAGCCGTCCTCGAATCTTACTTTGGCTAGTGGAGCATCACGGCCTCTCTCATGAACCAGATCGATTACGGTTCCGGTGTGCTCCTCGGAGAGCTCAAAATACGGGTATTTTGCAGGCGCAAGCTTACCTGTTACAGCTGCCCTAAACTGCATGCCTCCACGGCCGCGCCTCCTAACTAGTGGTCGCTTACCCATTTTGTTGATGGTTTTCCATTAAGATTTTAAGCTTTGTTTCGTGGATCTGTTCCTCCAAAAATATAAAAAATACACTGAGATGATATCAATATGAGTCAGAATGTTCTTTCTTTGAAGGTTTTAGAGGCATACACACGTGACGTAGGACGAGGAGTTGCCAGAATTGATTATGACTCTATGGATACACTAAACGCATCAACAGGAGACGTAATTGAGATAAAGGGAAAACGCAGAACTGTTGCAAAATGTCTTCCGCTGTACCCCTCAGATGAAGGAAAGGGAATCATCAGAATAGACGGCCTTGGCAGAAATAATGCTGGAATTGCAATAGGAGACACCATATCTGTAAGAAAGATCAAGGCAGTAGCTGCCGAAAAGGTAGTAGTTGCGCCACTTGAGGCAATCCCTCCAATCGATGAAAGATATCTTGCCGACGCACTAGAGAGTGTTCCTTTGATTAAAGGAGACAATGTCATGGTGCCGTATTTTGGTGGACGACTTACATTCCAAGTAATCGGCGTAACTCCTGCAGCTGATGCAGTGCTAGTAACACAAAAGACAGTATTTCACATTGCAGAAAAGGGCGAGACGCTCCGAGGAGTTCCACAAGTCACATACGAAGACATTGGAGGACTCACAGATGAGATAAAAAAAGTCCGCGAGATGATAGAGCTGCCATTAAGACACCCAGAGATATTTGAAAAACTCGGAGTAGAGGCCCCAAAGGGAGTCCTATTGTATGGTCCCCCAGGTACCGGCAAGACGCTGCTTGCAAAGGCAGTGGCAAACGAAAGTAATGCTCACTTTATCAGCATCTCAGGTCCTGAGATAATGTCCAAGTTCTACGGCGAAAGCGAGGCAAGACTCAGGGAGATCTTCAAGGAGGCAAGAGAGAAGGCACCATCCATCATATTTGTAGATGAGATAGACTCTATTGCGCCAAAAAGAGAGGAGGTAACAGGCGAGGTAGAGCGACGTGTCGTATCACAAATGCTGTCACTGATGGATGGACTTGAGGCAAGAGGAAAGGTAATAGTAATTGCGGCAACAAACAGACCCAACGCAATCGATCCTGCACTCAGAAGACCGGGGCGATTTGACAGGGAGATAGAGATCAAGGTTCCAGACAAGAAAGGAAGAAAGGACATACTCAACATACACACACGCAACATGCCACTTGTCACAGACGAGAATGATTCAGCATATGTGGATATTGACAGGATTGCATCTGTAAGCCACGGCTATGTAGGTGCAGACTTGGAGTACTTGTGCAAGGAGGCTGCAATGAAGTGCCTCAGAAGACTCCTGCCGGAACTAAACTTGGAAGACGAAAAGCTGCCACCTGAGACACTTGATAAACTAATAGTAAACAATGATGACTTTCAAAAGGCACTCATCGAGGTAACTCCATCTGGAATGCGTGAGGTATTCATAGAAAATCCAGATGTTCACTGGGACGAGATAGGCGGCCTTGTGGACGTAAAGCAGCAGCTCCAAGAGGCAGTAGAGTGGCCCATGAAGTATCCTGCGCTTTATGCAAAGCTTGGACACAGAATGCCAAGAGGAATCTTGTTGCACGGCCCAAGCGGAGTTGGAAAGACACTGCTTGCAAAGGCAGTGGCAACTGAGAGTGAAGCAAACTTTGTCTCAGTGAGAGGACCAGAACTGCTATCAAAGTGGGTCGGAGAGTCAGAGCGAGGAATAAGGGAGATCTTCAGGCGTGCAAGACAGGCATCACCGTGTGTTGTATTTTTCGACGAGATAGATTCGATAGCACCAATTCGAGGTGCAGGAGCAGAGACTGCAGTCACAGAAAGGGTAGTAAGCCAGCTTCTAACTGAGCTTGACGGAATGGAAAACATGCACGGCGTAATAGTGCTTGCCGCAACCAACAGAGCAGACATGATAGACCCAGCTCTTTTGAGACCAGGCAGATTTGACAAAATAATTCAGATACCATTACCAGACAAGGACAGCCGCAAGCAGATACTGGACATAACATCGAAGGTAATACCAGCGGTCACCGACAAGAACGACATCGACTACGTCAATTTAGAAAAGATTGCCGAGATTACAGACGGAATGAGCGGCGCAGATGTTGCTGCAATTGCAAACACTGCAGTATCCATAGTGATTCACGAATATCTTGACAAGCACCCAACAAAGGAAGAACTGGAAAAGTCATCAGGCGATGCTCGTGTGACAATGAAACACTTTGAGGAAGCAGTCAAGAAGGTAAGGGCACAAAAAGACCTCAAAATAGGCCAAAAGATAGCCGTTCCATATTACAGATAGACATACTAGAGCAAGACAGAGACCTAAAATATGACAGAGACGGGTTTTCCGTAAATGTCAGATTATCGCGGCTATCATGGAAAGGCATTGGAGTTCCTCAAGGAAAACAAGATCAAAGTTGGCGACACGGCAGAAATAACTACCGATGAGACAAGCATGTGCATCATCATGCCAAGATACGAGCATGTCGATGACAGTCACATAGTTGTAAAATTCAAAAGCGGATACAATGTGGGAATCAAGATAGACAGGATAAAGAAAATACAACACATATCATCGCCTCAGCCAAGCAGTAAAGAGTCTACAATAGCAAGTAAAAATCCTGCACTTCCAAAAATTCTTCTTTTATCTACAGGCGGAACGATAGCAAGCAGCGTAGATTATAGGACAGGCAGTGTGACGCCGGCCCTGTCGGCACAGGAGTTGAATGCATCCGTGCCAGAGTTGGCAGAGATAGCAAATATTGATGCCGAGGTGCTCTTCTCAGAATACTCTGAAAACATAACTCCAGAGCACTGGCTAAAGATAGCAGAAAAGCTTGACTCGTACGCAGACTCTGACTATTCAGGAATACTTGTTGCTCATGGAACCGACACTATGCAGTATACTGCTGCGTTTCTTTCGTTTGCCCTTGCCGGATTTCCAAAGCCCATAGTACTTGTGGGCTCCCAGAGATCATCAGATAGGCCATCATCTGATGCCGCGCTAAACCTTATCGCGGCAACAAAATTCACAGCAGAGCACAGATCAAACGGGATATTTGTTGCAATGCACAACAGCCAGTCTGATGATGATGTTGCATGTCATCTTGGAACGCGAGTGCGAAAAAACCACACAAGCAAGCGCAACGCGTTTGAGACGGTGGGCTCAAGTCCCGCATTCATTGTAACGCAGAATGGAATTGTTGACAACTACAAAAAAAGATTCTTCAAGAGCGACAAATACATGCCAAAAATCGGAGTCAATACGTCAGTTGCACTCATAAAATATCATCCAGGATACGATCCGAAGATAATGGAGCGGATTATCGATGAAGGGTGCAAGGCAATTATCTTTGAGGGAACAGGGCTTGGGCACGTAGGCAAATCCATGTACGATGTGATAAGAAAGGCGCAAGAAAAGAAAGTGTTTGTCGGCATGACATCACAATGTATTGACGGCCGCGTCAACATGGCAGTGTACGAGAGTGGCCGTGATCTTTTGCACTTTGGAATAGTTCCACTCTCAGACATGCTTCCGGAGGTTGCCCTGGTAAAGGCGATGTGGGCCTCAGCTACAAGCCCAGAAAAAATAAGCACAGTTATGACGGAGAACATTGCGTCCGAGTTTTCGGATAAGATTTAAGGTAACATGAATAGATGAGCAGTATGCAGGATGCAGATCTGGCAAAGATAGGACTGAAGGTCGGCCTTGAGATACACCAGCAGCTTGCAACAAACAAAAAGCTGTTTTGCGGCTGCAGCCAGATAGAATCAAACGAATACCAAGTGCGGTTTTCTAGGCGCCTGAGGCTTGCAAAAAGCGAGCTAGGCAGATACGATCCTGCGGCAATATTTGAATCATCAAAATCAAAGTTAATCATTTACAATGCAAACCCGCAGAGCAGCTGCCTTGTGGAATATGATGATGAACCACCACACGAGCTTGACAGAGATGCAAAAACAACCGCCTTAATAATTGCATCAGCGTTGCACTCAAACATATTTGATGAAACCTACGTGATGAGAAAGATGGTAATAGATGGCTCCAATACATCGGGATTTCAAAGGACGATGCTCGTATCACAGGGCGGATACCTGCAGGTGGACGGACAGAACGTCGGAGTCCAGTCAATCTGCCTTGAGGAGGATGCAGCAAAGCTTCTCAAGGATACGGAGGAGTCAAGGGAGTACGCCCTTGATAGACTTGGCATCCCGCTTGTAGAAATAGCGCTTGCACCAGTTAGCGGCACACCAGAGCAGGTAAAAAAAATAGCACTCACGCTTGGCAGGATGCTGCGTATGACGGGTCGGGTGGCAAGAGGAATCGGTTCCATAAGACAGGATGTCAATGTTTCAATCGCCGGCGGCGGAATAGTTGAGGTAAAAGGCGTACAGCAGCTTGACCAGCTTGAGAAGGTAATTTTGTATGAGGCAAAAAGGCAGCACGGTCTGCAGTTGATAGCACAAAAGATCGCTGGGCGGCAAGAGGAGATAACAAAGGATGGAAACGTATTTGATGTAGCAAAAGTGCTTGCCAACTGCAAATCAAAGGTGATACAAAAGTCGCTCAAGGAAGGCGCAGCAATTATGGCGTTGAGAGTAAGAAACTTTGCCGGCATATTCGGTTACGAGCCGTACGAGGGAGTCAGGCTCGGAAGGGAGCTTGGGCAGCAGGTGCGATTTTTTGGAATTGGCGGCATCTTTCACTCTGATGAACTGCCAAACTATGGAATAGAAGCAGAAGATGTTGAAAAGATCAGAAGATCAGTGGAGCTTGGACAAAATGACGCGTTTTTGATAATTGCAGGACCAAAGGACAAGATAGAGTTTGCAATAGATGCTACAGTAAACAGAATTAGAGATTCCGGAGACGTTCCTGCTGAGACGCGAGCTGCAACCCAGATTGGAGAGACTGTGTTTCTTAGGCCGCGTCCTGGCTCATCTAGAATGTATCCGGAGACTGACATTCCACCCATAACCGTAAGCAAGGATGAGCTTGAGCTTGCAAAAGATAACATCCCACAATCGTGGGATGATGCCATTGCCGGGCTGCAAAAAAAGTACGGTCTTAATGCACAGCTTTCAGAGCAGATATTTGATTCAGAGTATCTTGATCTCTTTGAATCCATATGCTCTGATAGAAAGAACAATCCCAACTATGTGGCATCTGTTCTTTGCTCCACCATCACAAACCTGCAAAGAAAGGGCCTTGACTCTACTCTGTTAAAGCAAGACCACATAGTAAGATCCTTTGAGCTTCTATCTGAGCAAAAAATAACTAAAGAATCGCTTGAGATGATTTATGAATACATAATGTCAGGAAAGGTAAAGACAGTCGATGAGTTTGTGCAAAATCACCTGCAGATGATATCCGATGAGGAGCTTGAAAAAATAATTGGCGATCTTGTACTGGAGAATGCGGAGGCCGTCAAAAGGCAGGGTGAGCACGCCAGCGGCATGCTAATGGGAATAGCAATGAAATCGCTGCGAGGCAAGGCCTCAGGCGAAAAGATAAGCAGACTGTTGGCAGTAAAAATATCAAAAATATTAGAAAGTAAAAACTAAGATTACTCTAGTTTTCTTCTTCCGGTTCCTCTTCCAGATGATACGTAGCGGCCTTTGGCAGAGGGTCTTGTAGACTCAGGTGTGTCTCCTAGCTTTCTTTTCGTTGTTCCGCGGCCGGAGATGACATATTCGTTAGATGCCTTTTCCTTTAGCTGTTTTTGGTATTCCTTAAACTTCTCTCCAGACCAATTCTCATCGTCAACGTCAGCTGTTCTTTTTGATGTGCCTCGCCCACCAACTTTGGTAACTTTACCCATTGCACCATATTATGATGTACTAGGGTTTAAAGTTGTTCATGGAAATCAGATAAATGCGGGAGGTGGGATTTGAACCCACGAACTCCTAGGAGATAAGGATCTGAACCTTACGCCGTTGACCGGGCTTGGCGACTCCCGCAATCAGGGTTTTTGGGTGCCAAAATAAGTTTCTTTAGTGGAAAGCTGCACAAGTAGGCCACCAACCGAAAACAGAAAAATAGCTAAATTTGCAATCTTTTTGGTGGAATTCAAGGAAGTATACTGCAACAACTGCAAGAGGGTGCTTGGTAGGTACAATACCAAATACTTTTCAGATGCCAAGATTGCAGAGCTGATAAAGTCAAGCCATACTTTACATTATAGGGGCGGCCACCAGATCACGGTGCGCAAGGTGGACAGGTAATTCATTCCAAAGACTCGCGCAGCTTTTGCAGCAAGTTTTTTTGATTCTTGTCAAGCTTTGTCGGAATCTCCACTACCAGTCTTACATGCTGATCACCTCTTCCCCTTGAGCCAAGGTGCGGCATGCCCTTGCCCTTTAGCTTGACAATCGTGTTCGGCTGCGTTCCCTCCTCGACCTTGATCTTTTCTGTTTTTTCAAGCGTTGGAACCTCGATTGTGGTACCAAGACATGCGTCTGCAATTGATATCTTGGCATCATAAAATATGTCAACACCATCGCGCTTGAAGAGCTGGTGCGGCATCACACGGACTCTCACTATGAGATCTCCGCTGCGGCCACCAGGTATAGATTGGCCTTCACCTGAGATCACATAATCACCGTTGTCGATTCCTGGCGGAATATCAAATGAAATGTTTTTTGTTCCCTTTACCATTCCCTGGCCCTTGCATGAAGAGCACGGCTTTGTTATCATCTGTCCCTGTCCTCTGCACTTGGTACACGGCTGCACAGTCATGAATGTAGAAAATCCCATGTTGCGTGTTATTCTGATCTGACCCTGCCCCCTGCAGGCAGAGCACGTCTCTTTTGTTGTTCCGGGGGCGCATCCTGAGCCGCGGCAGTCTGAACAATCAACGTTCTTTTTTATCTCAATATTCATTCTCTTTCCACGAAATGCCTCCTCAAGTGAGATGTTTGCCTCATACAGTATGTCCCCGCCTTGCTGCCTTGAAAAGCCACCAAAGCCGCCGGATCTGCCAAACAGTGATTCAAAGATGGAATCAAATCCACCAAAGCCAAAGTTAGAAAATACATCATCAAAGTTGCCCCTTGCTCCCTGGAAGATGTCCTCAGTTGAGTATCTGCCCTCAAGGCCGGCGTGTCCGTACTGGTCGTACAGCTTGCGCTTTTCCGGATCGGACAATACTGCGTACGCCTCTGAGATCTCCTTAAAGTGCTCTGCAGCATCAGACGACTTGTTTCTGTCAGGATGGAATTTTAATGCCAGCTTTCTGTATTGCGATTTTATGGTATCTGCCGAGTCCGTCTTTGAGACGCCCAATACTTCATAATAATCTCTTTTTGCAGACATTTTCTCATTTTAGAGGTGTAATTGGCATAAATTGCTTAGCTTGAGCCTGGCCCCTGCGTTTTTTCAGAAGAGCCGCCTGATTGCTGATCCGTTCCAGATTGTGTGCCTGCGTCTGCCTGTGGTCCGGTACCAGACTGCGCACCTGCATCCTGTTGTGGCGGCTGGGCCATATTCTTGTAAAGTTCGGTAGTTATCTGGTTGACCAGTGCCTTGAGTGCCTCCAGTTTTGGTTTTAGAACATTCGGTTCCTTGTCCAGTGCCTCCTTTACCTCTTTTATTGCCTCCGAGATCTTAATTCCTTGTTCCTGCGTTACCTTGTCCTTTAGATCCTGTGTGATGAGCTTCTCTGATGTGTAGACAAAACTTTCGGCCTCGTTCTTAAGATCGATTGCCTCTTTTTTCTTCTTGTCCTCCTCTGCGAACTTTTCGGCATCCTGCTTTAGCTTTTCAATTTCATCTTTTGACAGCTTGGAGCCTGCCTGAATTGTTATCTTGGCCTCCTTCTGAGTTCCAAGATCCTTTGCAGTGACGTTCAGTATGCCGTTTGCATCAATGTCAAACTTTACTTCGATTTGCGGCACACCTCTGGGTGCAGGCGGAATTCCGGTGAGATTGAAGCTTCCAAGTGAGACATTGTCTGCTGCCATCGGTCTCTCACCCTGCACCACGTGAATTGTGACTGCAGTCTGATTGTCTGCGGCAGTTGTAAAGACCTTGGTCTTTGATGTTGGAATTGTTGTGTTTCTTTCTATTATTGGCTCTCGCAGACCGCCAAGTGTTTCCACACCCAGTGTGAGAGGGGTCACATCAAGTAATACAATATCGCTTGTCACATCGCCTGCAATTATTCCGGCCTGAATTGCAGCGCCCATTGCCACTGCCTCCATAGGATCGACGCCTGACTCTGGGCTCTTTCCTATCACATCACCGACAAACTTTTTGACGAGTGGGATTCTCGTAGGTCCGCCAACCAACACTATCTTTGATACGTCAGCAGTTGTGAGCTTGGCATCTCTGAGTGCGTTGTCAATTGATGTGCGACATCGTTCTACGATTGGTCGTATGAGTTCTTCAAACTTGGCGCGAGTCAGCTTGATTTCAAGATTTTTTGGTCCGCTTGACGGATCATATGAGATGAATGGTAGGTTGACATCCGTCTCCATTACAGTTGAGAGTTCTATCTTGGCCTTTTCTGCAGCCTCTCTTATTCTTGTCATAGCAGTACTGTCCTTTGTTAGGTCGATTCCAGATGACTTTCTGAACTCGTTTACAATAAAGTCAATTAGCATTTTGTCCATGTCAGTTCCTCCAAGCTGAGTATCACCTGATGTGCTCAATACCTCAAAGACACCGCCTCCCATCTCCATTATAGTTACATCGAGTGTTCCGCCGCCAAGATCGAATACGAGAATCTTCATGTCCTGTCCTGCCTTGTCCAGTCCGAAAGCAAGTGAGGCAGCTGTAGGCTCGTTGATTATTCTTACTACGTCCAGTCCTGCGATGGTACCTGCATCTTTTGTTGCCTGTCTTTGGTTGTCATCAAAGTAGGCAGGAACTGTGATTACTGCCTTTTCTACTTTTTCTCCTAAAAACGCCTCTGCATCCTTTTTTATTTTTTGTAGTATGAATGCAGAGATCTGTTGAGGTTTGTACTCTTTTCCAAGTATCTTGTAGGTAAAGTCAGTGCCCATCTTTCTTTTTGCCGCAACAATGGTGTTGTCAGGGTTTGTCACTGCCTGCCTACGGGCTGGCTCTCCTACCAGAAGCTGGCCATCCTTTGAGAATGCAACAACAGATGGAAACGCCTTGCCTCCTATTGATGTACCCTCTGCTGCAGGTACGAGTACAGGCTTGCCTCCCATCATGACTGCTGCCGCAGAGTTGCTTGTTCCCAAATCAATTCCAATTATTTTTGCCATTTTATCACCAAATTAGTTCGACTGTGGTTTTTTTGATATTTCCACTAATGTCGGTCTTAAAGTCTTTTTATGAGAAATATATCCTTTCCTGATTTCCTTTGTGATTGTATTGTCATCAAGGTTTTCGTCTTCTATTACAGATATTGCCTCATGCAGATTCGGATCAAATATCTCGCCAAGCGCGTTGATCGGGGCAACATCATACTCTGCCAGCAGCCCGTCGATGTTCTTAATAATGGAATCAAGGCCTTGGGCGCTCGGATTTTCCTTTTTTAGTATATCCCTTGCTCTTACAAGATCGTCGTAGATTGTCAGAAAGCTCAGCATGAATTTGTCAAACTTTTCGTTGATCCCATTTGCTATGTCCTGCCTGGTTTTTCTCTCAAGATTCTGAAAGTCGGCAAGAGACCGCTTGAGCTTGTCTTCGTATATAGCGAGGTTTTGTTGCAGTTGTTTGATTTGCTCCTGCAGTTCCGACGGATCCGGACTTGCAGGCTCTATCTCATCCTCTATCTGCACATCCACGTCTGATTTTGTTTCTTCCAAGCTAGGTTTGATTTTTTGTATTCTAGTTTTATTCTTTGTGGGCCATCTCGCACAGCGGATTGCCTTTGATTATGATCAGATCATTGTCCTGTTTCTTTTTAAGAGTTTCATAGTCACGCTTTGAGCATATTACAAGTATGGTTGTTTTGTCGTTGTGAAAGAGATCCAAGTTAGGATCGTCGTAAGCCTCAACATCCCCAATGTAATCGCGAAGTTTTGTTATCAAGCTCTGCAGCATCTCAATTTTATCCCCTCGCATCTCGTGCTGATCAAGCGACCATGATAGCGCAATTTTTGTCCTGCTCGCCTTGAGATCATTTTTCTTCAGAGTCGATCTTATTTCATCAATCAGTCTTTTGATGTATCCGTCTATTCCCTTCAGACTTCCATTGATGATGTACATTAGCGTGTTGGCCCCCTCAAATGAGGTTCCAAGGGAACGCAGATCGTACAGTCCATTCACCATGTCATCTAGGAATATGTTTTGAAAGTCATCCGACCGAAGATCCGCCTTCGAGTTTTCGTCTTGTGCAAATTTGCATATCTCAATTATGCTACACAATGAAGAAAACCTCGAAAGCACGTTTATTGCATGAAAGTGTTCTGCGGATGATATACCCACAAACGGGATCTCTTTTTTGCTGTTTGACAGCATGTTGCCAAGTACAGTATCATCTTTGTTGCCGTATGAGCCGATCACCTTTGGAAGCTGGTTGCCGCCACCAAGCGGATAATAATAATAGTTGATGGACTTTCCGACTTCAAGGCCGGTGACGTGTTCAAGAAGCGATACGTTCTCGGCATTTCCTCCTATGCCCGTTGGAAGTGTGTATATGACGGAGCTTCCCTTTTTTAGCGACGATGTAGCATCCTTGAATTTAGAGTGAACCTCCGTCTTTGTCTCCTGGCCTGTCTTTCTTATTCGCGGCGCAAAGAAGAGGTATTGCGATTTTGATATTGCGACATCTATTGGCTCCATTGCAAGTAATGGCTCATCTTCTTTTAGGGAGGAGACGTTCGGGTACGTCTTTGCTATCTCTGCCTTTAGCGATATTGCCGCCTGAGACGATTCGTCTATGATAAAGACGTTGTTGCCCTTTATTGCCATCTGGCAGGCAATCGAGTATCCTTCCGTGCTCAAACCATATACTACAACCCTATCTGGCAAGATATTGGTGCTAAGAATACGGACTAAGAAAAACTTATTGCATAAAAGATTGCAGTGCACCTATCTTGAGGATCTGGTTTGACGTCTTAACACCAAAACAAATCTTGTTTTTTGAGCCAATGATAAGACATTTACAAAAAAGCAACAAGATACTGTGTACTTCAAGAAATTACCGCGAGGCAACAGAGCTTGCAAAGCTTAAAAAAATTAAGATCGAGTTCGTAGGAAAGCATGGAGGGGCAACCAAGTCCGAAAAGTTAAGTTCCAGCTTGGATCGCATGAACAGACTCTACAGGAGGATTACAGAGTTTGATCCTGAACTTACTGTAAGCTTTTGCTCACCAGAGGCTGCGCGGATCTCTTTTGGTCTTGGAATAAAACATGTTGCATTTTGTGATTCACCACATGCGGAAGCAGTGATGCGACTCTCAGTCCCGCTTGTTCAAAAGCTCCTAACGCCATGGATAATACCAAAAAAAGAGTTTACAAAGTTTGGAATCTGCGAAAAAAACATCATCCACTATAAGGCCATCGATGCAGCATCGATTGTCAAAGGCACACGCAAGAACAAATCAAAAAAGAGAGGTCATAAAAATATCTTAATCAGAATGGGCGAGGATCAGGCAGCATATGCAAAGCAAAGCAAAGCATTGGAAATTATACAGACTGTTGCATCCAAGTTTGCCTCCGAGAATGTCATCGTGTTGCCAAGATACAAGTCCCAGATTGTTGCGCTAAAAAAGCTTGGAAGTAAAGTGCGTGTGCTCAACAAGGTGGTGGTCGGCAGCGACATACTGCAAGACACCGATGTCTTCGTCGGCTCTGGAGGAACGATGACTGCAGAAGCTGCGCTGTCTGGAATTCCAACTATATCGTATGATGCCGTTCCAAACATCATACAAGACTATCTTGTAAAACAAAAGCTGGTTACGCTGGAATCGGATCCGTCAAAGGTAGCACTGCTTGTTGCAAAGATGTTGCATGCTGACAACAAAGTAATTCAAGAGCGAGCAAGAAAAATTGTCGACTCGATGGAAGATCCTCTGGAAAAACTAGTACACGTAATCGGCACAAAAAATTCCACATAATGTAGGAAAACCAATAATAAGAGATTTTGAAGGTGATTAACAGGAAGCCCGGTAGTGTAGCGGTCAAGCATAGGGGCCTTTGGAGCCCTTGACCCCAGTTCGAGTCTGGGCCGGGCTACCATTTTATAAAATCACAGATCAAGTCGCGTTAAAAGCTTAGTAGCTGTGACAAACAGAATTATTGCAGCTGTTACCAACACCATCATCTCCACAATTACAAACTCTGTGATTGTTCCAAACACACCGGCGCGGATTATGTCCACAAGATAGGTAAGAGGATTGAGGTAGAATGCAGTTGCCAGTGGCTCTGGGGCCCCCTCTGCTGGATAAAATGCCGTACTTACAAACGCGAAAAACAAAAAGACCGTATTAATTATCACATTAAAGCCCTCACTTGACTTTAGGCGCGTTGAGATTATCGATGCAATGGAGCCAAACAGCACCGAGCCTACTATCGATGCGAACACCAAAAACGGCACCGTAAGAAAGTTGAACTGAGCCGATTTAAAGAAGAGAGGAAATCCTATTGCAGTAATTATTGCAGCACTTATCAGTCCGACTATACCAATAGTGAAGACGTTACTCAGAATGTAGTTGCGTCGTGTAAATGGGCCTACCAATATCTGCTCAAACATTCCATGGCGTCTGTCGTTCCAGATTATTATGCCAGAGACAAGTGTGCTGTTCATTATGTTAAATCCTATCATGCCTGACGCAATAAATGCCGGATAGTCGAGTCTGACGCCTCCAAATGGAACAGAGTCAATTAGTGCCGTATACGCAAAACCGGCCACAAATATGTACACAAGTGGAAACATCACCTGCCATACAAGGAATCCCGGATTTAGCGAGATTGTCAGGTTCCTGTTGACCAGCCTAAATGTCGGATGCATTGTTGTCCACCATGTTAAGAAATATCTCTTCGAGTGTAGTTGGCATTGCCGAAAGATCCTCTATCTGTATGTTGTTTTCAATCAATATTTGGAGAAGCTGAGACAGTACGAGCTCCGACCTTGTCGACTGCACCACAATGTCGGTGCCATCAGAGTCCACCTTGCAATCAGGTATGCCTTCCACGAGACTTGCAAGATTGTTGTGCCTTTCCAGCAGGTGAATCTTGATCGTTTTTTGTTTGCCGAACGTGTTCTTTAGCTGTTCTGGTGAGTCGACTGCAAGAATCCTTCCTTTGTTGATAACAGCCACCTGGTCGCACAGATATTCTGCCTCGGTAAGAACATGCGTTGTATAAAATATGGTAAGGCCGGTCTTTGCCTTGCTTTTCAAAAAGTCCAACAGCTTTCTTCTTGCCCCAGGATCAAGTCCCACCGTTGGCTCATCAAGAAACAGCAGTTCCATATCATGCATGAACTCACGGGCCACCTGTACTCTGCGTCGCTGTCCTATTGAAAGATCCTCGTTTTTTCGCTTCCTTATATCATTTAGATCAAAGACGTCTATTAGTTGCTCTGTCCTGTCTTTTCTTGTCTTTCTGTCAACGTTCCACATCATGCCGTATTTTTCAAGTGACCTTTCGACAGAAAGGTTTGGCTCGTAGCTTGGCTGCTGCAGAACCACACCTATCTTTTTTCTTGCCTCAAGCGGATGTTTGGTGGTGTCTATTCCAAGAATCTCTATGCTTCCACTTGTCGGCTGAAGCAGAGTAGTAAGCAGTTTAATTGTAGTTGATTTTCCAGCCCCGTTTGGGCCAAGAAATCCAAAGATTGCCCCTGATCGCACATCGAGGTCTATTCCATCCACAGCTGTCACCTTTCCGTATGATTTTCGGAGCGATCTTGCAACTATACATGACATGGATAGGTGGTTTTCCCACTCTAATTTAGAGCTGTGCTGGGAGTTGGAACAACCTGAAATTTTTATTAGGACATCATATTACAAGATATTGACTTGTCCGAATTTGACGACCTTATTGCAAAGCTGCTAGAACAGAAACCAGAACTTTCCAGATCCGATATCGAGGATCTGATCGCCAAGAAAAAAGAAAAGATCGGTGCAGGATACCTTACCGACCAAGGAGCGCTGTTTTTGGTCGCATCAGATCTTGGACTTGCAATATCAGAGCCAGTGAAAACCGAAGTTGGAATCAAGGATTTGTACTCGGGGGCAAAGGAGGTAACCCTGCAGACGCGCGTTCTAAACGTCTCGCCAAAAAGACAGTTCTCAAGAAAGGACGGCTCGCAGTTTTTCTTGCGTAACATGACAGTATATGATAACGATGCATCAGTCACAGTCAAGTTGTGGGACGAAAAGGCCAACCTGCCTGAGGTGGCAGACATAAAGCCGGGAGATCTAATCAAGATAATCAAGGCATATGTAAAGTCCGACCTGAATGGTGAACCCACAGTCAACATCGGATCAGGATCATCAATTGAGAGGGCATCTGATAACAGCACCATCCCAACTTTAGAGTCACGCACCAAGGACATCAGCGAGGTAAGGGAGGGAGAAAAAGACTTGATAGTGTCAGGCACCATAGATGGCAACATATCGTATTCACAGTTCACAAATGCGCGCGGCAACCAAGGAAGCGCGCTTCGCTTTAGGCTCAAAGGAGGCGATGGACGCTCCACAAGGGTCGTTCTATGGAACAAGGCAGAATCTGATGTGCCAAGTGTCATTCCGCCTGCCGCAAAGGTCAGACTGCTTGGAGTAAAGGCAAGAACCAACCA
>JAWCRP010000013.1:0-18310 GCA_038869175.1 Candidatus Nitrosotenuis sp.
GTTTGTGGGTGAGGGGCTGAGAACCGTGCAAGAGGATCTTGGCACTTTCAAGGATAACATCTTTAACAAGACAAACACGATAGACCAAAAGGTCTCCACGATGGCAGAGCTACTCAAGAGGGCTGATGCGTCGATGTCAGAGTTTCACAAAAAGACCGACAGTCTGTTCCATGGGCTTAGCGAGGTAACAAAAATTGCCGGCAAATCATCCTCGGATACATCAAAAGAGATGACTGCCCTTCTCAAGCTGTCAGAATTTCAATCAAATATTAGGATAATTTCGGAATCAAAATACGGAGAACTAAAAGACATTGAAAAGATGGCAGAGCAAACAGCATCGATTGTAAATCTGTTTGACAGAGTATCTATAGAATCGGAGCAAAAGATAACACTGCCGCCGGAGGTCAGACAATGGGCAATATCTAAGATGCTTGACTGTGCAGACAAATGGGAGATAAGATTTTCAGATCTGTTCAGCGTAATGACAAACAAGCTTGGCAAGGAGATTGTAAAGGAGAATATACGAATCCAGCAGGTACGCGACATATTTGGGATTCGTGGCGTCGACGAGATAAGAAAAGAGCTAAACTTGACATCGTAAGGCAGTCAGATACCCCAGGTCTCATTCTACATCAAATTCAGATGACCTAATCATCACTCTGCAAGACAGCTTAGTCATTCTGTGCTATAATCTTTGATCATGCCAAAAATACGCACCATTTCGTGCCGACGTAAGAATATTTAACAAAATTGTAATACAAGACTATCTCTGGCGTTAAAAAAAATTTTGGTGATTCCAGACTATGAATTCCCAGGTTCTTGAGATGGTAGTAGCCTCGGGAGCCTGTGGAATCAAAAAGGCAGAATTGAAAAAGATCTTCGGCAAAGACTGCGAAAAATCACTTGACACGCTTGCCAAGGACGATAAAATCATAGTTGACAACAAGGGAGTAGCCCATTACGTATGGAGTAAGGAAAACTATCTTTCTCATCTATCTGAGCACGACCCAAAGTTCAAGATAATCTCCAAGATTGTCAGGGATCTTGAGGCATCAGTAAACCAGCTAAAGAGACAGGCTCCACAGGAACCAACCTCAAACGTAGTTGACTTTAAAACGGTATTTGACCAGACAATAACTGGACTTTCCACATCAATAGGATGGGTTCCATTCTCACAGATACGGCAAAAGATGTGTCAGACGCTTCAGATAACGCAGGACAGATTTTACTCACTTGTATCTGAGCTTATTGAATCTAATGAAGGCAAATACGAGGTATCAACAGGGGGTCAGGAGGGTATCTACGTGCGGGGATTGCTGCACGGATACGTAAGGCGGATATGACTTATCCATACGGACTAAAAGAGAACCCATACCCGAGCAGCCCGACACCAACAGAGCGCGATTCTAGAATTCTTGGCGGAGCAAGGCACAATGAGGCAAAGGAGGCAATAGTAAGCTGCATATCGGAACTGTACAAAAAGATCTCAAGGAGAAACTCAACTGAGGATGATTTCAGACTAATTACCATAATTCAAGATGTCGGCTCTGGAAAGACTCATCTTGCGCTTCACATAAAGACTCTGAAAACAAGACAGGATATTGTCACAAGCTATGTGGATCTTTCTTCGATATCACCAAAGACAAATGAAAGCATCTATAACGCAATGATAAACGGATTCAGCAAGGCTCATTTTGCCGAACTGAGGGAAAAATTCTTACTTCAGATCTCAGAAAGGGCGCAGAAAGGGGATATTCTAGCAAAAAAGGCGCTAGGATACGGATTTGTTGACAAACTTCGCGGTACCACAATAAAGCAAAAGGCAGAGGACATAATGTATGACAGAAAGCAGGTCTCAACAGAATACCTGTCAAACTATCTTGCATCAAATTATTCGCAGTACGAGTCCCAAGTAATTCGGAGCATAATATTTAGGACGTCTGACAAGGTGAATAACCTTGATGAATTACATGGCAAGCGTGGGGCACTTGCAAAGTTCAGCCACAACATGCTTGGCAAGCTCACACTCTTTGAGCTTGACGAGTTTGACTCGCAAGAGCCTACTTTGGAGTTTATCAAGTCGCTGATAAATGCACACATACCGGCATCCGTATTGCTACTGATCACAACCCCGTCTGTCTATCTTGATGTGCAGCGGGTAAATCCATCGGTGTTTGACAGGCTTGAGAAGGCAAACTACAAGATAGATCTTGCTGGGGCAAACTCAGTTGACGAACTAATCGAGATTGCAATAGAATACATCAAAGAGGCAGACAAGACGGAAAGATTCAACAAAAAGGAGCAACAGGATCTGGCAGCAAAGATCAAAGTGCTTTGTGATGAATTCCCAGAATTCCGTAATGTGCGCTCAATCATCAACATACTAAACCATGCAATAGAGACAGCATCGCATCTTGGGGAGTCTGAGATATCAGAGTCCGTAATAGATGAGACGATAAGGCAGACGTATCCTGGATTGAAGATAAAGGGAAGCATAATGGAGGTGCCAATATCAGAGTTTATCAAAATAAAAAGAACCGTCGGAACTACACAAAATCAGATAAAGATCGCAGTATCGAATCTGATAAACTATGCACATGAAATAGGAAACGTCTCAAAGCCAAGCAAGCCAAACCCTTCGTTTGATGTAGTATACTCGGATCCGTACGGAACCAAGGTGGGTATCACGGTGGTAATGGACAGCAACCATGCAAAGAATTTTGAGATCATATCTAATGTGGTCAAGTCGTCTGCGTTTGTAGACAAGCTCGTCATACTCACAAATAGCAGCGTTCCACAGTCGGGACCTGCAACGATTGTGGTAGTGGACAAATCCAAAGTGATAGATCTGCTATACTTTAACAACAAATACACCGAGAATAAGCTTGAGGAGCCGGAAGCAGAACGAATCAAGATGCTTGCAAAAACAATCTGCGTCATCTAATCCCTGCAAGCAAAACTGAGAATTTGATCTGAAGATATTTTAGTAATATCTTGGTTAGTTATGTGATGATCTTGCCCTACAGCCTCAAATACCTGTCGGATGTTTTGACGGCAAGGTGGTAAAATTGGCAGAGGATGAATTTCAAAGATTGATGGCCGGAGTTCATGAGGGGATAAGCACGTTTGATTTTGATGGAATCCCAGTCCCATGTATAATCCTGGAGGAAAAGCGCTTTGATGAAATAATGGTAAAGGTTGCTGGCAAACCCCTTTCGGTTGACACCAATCTTAACATACTGCAGGACGGGATGGGGCAGGTCTTCGTTGAGCTTGTCTTGGTGTTTTCAGAGGGTGGAATAGAGGAAAGGTTCTTTCTGTATGCCAACAAGTCGCTTGACTTTTTTGAGTCTCTTGCTGAAAGCTCCATGCTAGCACTCTCATCGCCCCGTTCAAATCTTGGCAGGGATAATGTCTTTATGATACAGCTTCCAAGGCGAGAGAAGATAACAAACGCACTTGATATAATCAAAAGAGGACTTGCAAAGAACAGACCATAATGATGTCTTCTGAGAGCAATTCTTGCCAATGTGCCTTCAAATTAACATAACATGGGGCCACAACATTAATCAGTTACTCATCTTGCCGTTCAAGTGATCCAGTTGGCAAAGTCACCAGATCTTCCAACCCACCTAAACCAGGCGATAAAACCACATGTAAATGTGGATGTGGTAAAGCTTGGAGAAACCATACTGATACCTGAGGCCTGTAAACACATGCTCAAGGCAAACACAGATGAGATAATCGTTATAGATGGAAAGGAAAACCCCGTAGGAATAGTTACGGATGAGGACATACTAAAAAAGACATCCGAGGCGTTTGTGGATCCGGTAAAGACAACGCTTGGAGACATCATGACATTTCCAGTTGTTACAATAAAGCAGAATGCGACTCTCTCTGATGCACTTGATAGTATGAGGCGGCACAAGGTAAGAAAACTCGTAGTTCTTTCAGATGAGGAAAAAATTGTCGGCATGCTTTACAAAAATACCATCATAAACATGATGAAAAAGCACCTAGCTACAAAACAAGAAAAACAATCACAGTTTTGGTCCATAATATGGAATCTAGG
Source organism: Candidatus Nitrosotenuis sp. (assembly GCA_038869175.1). GTDB lineage: Archaea > Thermoproteota > Nitrososphaeria > Nitrososphaerales > Nitrosopumilaceae > Nitrosotenuis. The sequence continues at coordinate 4,073 of JAWCRP010000013.1, forward strand.
ACTTGTATTGCAGTTTGCCGGAGTTCTGATGTTCGTTCCTGCCATAGTTGCAACAATACTGTGGGAGACGGTGCCTGCAACTGGAATCTATCTGATGTCGACACTTCTCTTTGTGACGGGTTTTTTCATGAACTCATACGGGGAAAGATATCCTCTAAAAAAACGAGGAACTGCAATCTTGGTTTTTTCAAGCTTTATGCTGTTGGTATTGTTTGGAACCATTCCTCACCTACTGGTATTGCCGCAAGCTGGGCTTGATACGTCATCTCACTTTGTAAGAAGCTTCTTTGAAAGCTCAGCAGGTTTTACGACAGGCGGCCTTTCGACAATATCTACTCCTGAGGAGCTGCCACAAAGCTTTACCTTTTATCGTGGATACACGCAGTTTGTAGGTGGATTAAGCTTCATCTACCTCATAGTCACGGCATTTTATCCGGAGCACAAACTCTATGCTATGAGGAGCTTTCTTACGGGTAGGATACCACAACTTCGTGAACTGTTCACCACGATCACCATACTTTTTTCCATATACATCATAATAATTGCAGTTGCACTGTTCTATCTTGGCGAGCGAAATATAATAGATAACTTTGCGCTTGCAATGAGTGCGCTATCTACTGGCGGATGGATACCAAACTCTCAAATTCTAGTTGATCTTGAGGTTTCAGAGTACATTGTAATAATATTTGGTATGGTGCTAGGTGCTCTCCCATTTGGATTCCATTATGCTTTTGTCAGAAAAAAATTCATGTCGTTCCAGATAAACAAAGAGGTCGCGTTATACTTTGGAATTCTTGGCGTGGCATCAACAGTGTTTGTTGTCTCTGTGGATGTCAATCCGATAGATGGCGTCTTTAATCTTGTCTCTGGTAGCACAACAACAGGATTTCAGACAATGGGACTGCAAAACCTTCACTGGGCTGCAGGAACGGCGCTGATTACCGTAATGATAATAGGTGGTTGTGGATTCTCAACTGCGGGCGGCCTCAAAGTGTATCGCCTTTTTGCACTTGCCAACATTAAGGGTATTAGGAAAAAAATTAATCGTTCGGACAAAAACGAGATAATTGCCGCAGTAATACTGGTTGCGGCGCTTCCAATAATACCACTGTTTGTAGCAAATCACATGAGTTCACTTGGGTACAATTATGGCGACTCTTACTTTGATGCTGTTTCAGCACTTACAACTACTGGGCTTGGTACTGGAACGATTTCCGACCAACTAGATTCTTACACCCTCATACTTTTTGCATTTTTGATGATATTTGGAAGAATTGAGGTAATACTACTTTTGTACATATTCATTCCAAAACTGATACCTTGATGCAACAGGAAAGATGCGGCTGCCGGGATTTGAACCCGGGTCACAGAATTGGCAATCCCGCGTACTGGCCAGGCTATACTACAGCCGCATGTTTGTTTAGACTAAATCAAACCTATTAAACCGTAACGATTGTACACCAAAAATCTAACATAGTTTTAATCATTGTATGCTCTAAATTTATTGTGGATAAAAGACTGGAGCAAAAGATCAACGAAAAGATTCAGGAGGCACTTGCTACTCTGGATGAGATTGAACACATTGCAGAAATGATGGATGACCAAAAGGGCAAGGATAAATCATTCCAATATGGGATTGTTGTGGGAAGACTATACAACTCATTTTACTATCAAAGCAGAAGAATTCTGGGGCGCAGTCCTACTGAGGAAGAATTTACAGAATTTTTGGAAATACTTTCACATAGTAAGGATGCAATTCAGAGCCGATTGTAGCTATTTTGTAGGAACAACCTTGATTGTAGGGGTAATGGGCAGCTTTACACATGCGCCTGCAAGTGCCTTTTTTGCCGCCTCGACGTGATCTTTTTTGACATGCATCTCCATGATTACTTGGCCCTGCCTTACGCGAGCTGCCAGGCTTACTGCCTTGCCAAATGCACGTCTCATTCCCTCCTGAAGTCTGTCTGCTCCTGCCGTTGCAATCATTTTGTTTTCGCGCAAAAGCACGTGAGGGTAAATTCTGAGAACTGAAAAGTAACCTGTCTCGCCGGTGGTCTGCTCAAGAGTCTTGTTTGCTGACAGTCTTGCGGACTCGATTGCCATATGGCGAATTTGCATTTTTTCATTTGAGCACAGCTGGACGATATAATCATACTCGCCCTTTTTGCCACCATGATATTTGGCAATCTTCACCTGAGGCTTTCCCTTGATGAATTCCTTTCGGGTGTATGGTTGTCCATTGCCTATTCTATAACATCCGCCGTGCATATTATCACCGATGAAGCAGGTTCAAAATACCTATATTTTAACGGTTACAAGTGTCATTCCATTCCAACGTATACTAGGCTTATATTGCAATCTTGGCAATTTCTGCCAATTGAGTGCCGAGTCTGAACCCACAATTGAGGGTGTGCTGGTAGATGATCACACGCTAGTTGCAAACAAGGAGATACAAAGCTACCTTGAGCAACGCGGTTACGGGGAGAAAAGGGACACCGGGTTCTTTCTAAAGCCATTTGAGTCGTTGTACTTTCTTTTTTACAACAAGCTGGTTCTTACAAAGTCAAAACAGAAGATTGGCTTTGATCAAATGCTTCAAATCTGCAACGAGTTTGATCAGAATGCGCTTACCAAGTTTCTAATCTACCGTGACCTGCGCGTTCGTGGATATGCTGTAAAAGACGGCTTTGGATTCGGCTCAGACTTTCGGGTGTATGAGAGGGGGCAATTTGGAGAAAAGGGGGCAAAATATCTGGTCTTTGGGCTTGCCGAAGGAAAGCAGGAAAAAATAGGACAACTTCAAAAAAATATACAAGAGATCACCAAGATGGGAAAGGAACCAATTTTGGCAGTAATTGAGAGGCGTGGTGAGGTGATCTATTACAAGGTATCGCAGATCAAATTCCTTGAGAACACTAAAAACATTGATTCATCCGGCTTTGTCTTTAGCTAAATATTTGGAAAAATGCTCCCGCCGGGATTTGAACCCGGGATCACTGCCTTGAGAGGGCAGTATGCTTAACCGGACTACACCACAGGAGCTTGAACAGTTGCTAATTTTAACACAATTTAAAGGATTAGACCACGTGTTTTTTATTGGATAGTTTGGTTAAAAAATAATCATTTGTACGTTTAAGAAAAAAAGACAAGAAGATTTTTTGTGGAACTAGAACAAGTATTGCATAGTATTTCAAATGAGCACTCAGTTGGGCTTGGCGGATGTAAACGGCATGGAACTACACTTCAATGCTGTGAATATGATGTAACTGTATTTGACAACAAATATGCGCCATCAGAAATTATTCAGGTTGGTAATGACAACGTACGAATTCATCACGGCTCCCTTGAGGAGACTAACGTGAATGTTCTTCAACAGTATGAAGACATGCAGATTATTTCAGATAACGACTGGTCGCTACGTGTGTTTTTGTCAAATCTTAAAATCAAGAAAGCAAAAATTCGTAGTGCCTGCATCAAGAACTGTCTTGTTGATGCGGCATTTTGTGCCACAAAAGTAAGACAAGACCCACACGATCCATTTGCTGCTGCAATGACAAAATGTGCTGCATATTTTATCGCAGATGCATTAGTGTTGTATAATGACAAATGGCGTAGCCCAACACACATGCTGGAATTTATCCGCAAATCAAAAAAGGTCAAGGATAACTCGTTTACCGTGGTTGCTGAGACACTGGGACTTGAGAGAGCAACGCCTTCTCTTCTTGAGCGTATGGCCAAGTCAACAATAGGATTTTCTGATATGACTGAAAACAATGGACACCACAAAATTATCAACGCAAAATACCAATACCTTACAAGTAATGCTCTTTTGTCCGACTGTTACTTTTACTTGGGGTATGTCAACAGAAATAACTTGTTCTCAATTAAGGAAATGCTTCACAAAAGAAATGATCTGGTCCATATTCTCAAGACCGCGCTTGACTTTGAGCACGATACGACAAAGATAGAAAAACAGGCCGGACTACTTCATAATCTGGCAAACGAAATGTCGCATGATTTTCGGGTCTATGCGTAATTGCTACTCTTTCAACTTTGATAAGCTTTAAAACTATGTGCTGAGATCCCTACTACATGGTAGATCAAGCTTGCGGTTGTGAAGCTGATAGCGGTGATCCTGACTTCAGTTGTGATTGTGAAATGCAAGGACACTGCCTTTGCAGCGCAGATTGTAAATGTACTGCCTCCGTTTGCAAGGAAGCGGTTGCAGAATTAAGATAAGTAATCTTATCTCTATTTTTTGTTTTAATTTTTAAATTGGATTTTCGTCCTCTGGGTCAAAGCCCCATGACTTGACGAGTTCTTTTTGAAACTTTTCTAGCTGCGTATCACTAAGCGAGTTGCCGCAGTTTTTGTGTGTGGGAACGACGATCATGCCTGAGAGCTTGTATTCTACCTCATATAGATGGACCTTGGCACAATCACACATTACAGCTGAGATTCAAAATTCCTATATATTTGCCTAGCTCAGCTAGGTGAAATAACCTTTAACTAGGGTTTTGGACAAAAAATACTACTTGAAAGTCGTTTTAGTCACGGTTTTATCAGTCGTATTGCTTACAGTTGGTTTTACCAGTACGGCATTTGCACAATTTCAGTCTGGCGGCGTCAATAAGCCTGGAAGCTGGTATGTTGGCGAGGGCCTAAGACAGGGAGATTATTTTAGTTATTCATTGTGTTATATTCACTACAAGGACTGCTCTCCATTTAGGATGAGTTTTTGGGTTGAATCAGAACAAAAAGTGGGAACTGAGGATCAGTGGAAGCTACAGGTGGTAGTCTACGATGGGGCCCAGATCCGCAAAGGCACAATGAATGTGGGCAAGATTGCACCAGAGCCAACTGGCAGTACGCCAAACCTCACGTCGTACAGTGCTGCCTTCAAATCATCAATAGCATGGCTTTCTGCATATGCTACTGCCGATACCGGTTCGTTGACTGGAAAAGGGCCAAAACAGTTCAGCATGCCGTCTTGGGGAAAAATCGGAAACATTGGAGGTGAACAAATAATTCCAACCGGCGAAGAAAAAATCGCCGTACCTGCAGGCATATTTGACACGGTTCTTATTACTTGGAAGACAGGCGGTCAGCTTAACAGAGTATGGATAGTTGATGACTTTCCGTTTCCAGTAAAGGCAGATACATATGCTCATGTTTCAGAGGGAGTGCCACCGCAAGAATACAGATTTGAATTACTTGAATACAACAGAAATGTAACATCAAACCCATTTTCTGGCATAGTTGACACTGGCTCAGTACGTGATACACTGGGATGTGAGACAAACTACTCGCTCACACCAGTACTAAAGAACACAAACACGAACACCATGATTGTTGACCTCAAGTATGGACCAAACAAGCCAAAGCAGGGCTGTGATCTGGAATTGGTAATTGGATTTAAGAGATCTGTAAATCAGGAAGAGTTTGAAAACCAAGTGCACTACAACATACTGGTAGTTGAGCAGACTGCAAGTGGAACCTCAGTAAAAAGATCTATTGCTGAGGAGGAAAAGAGAAGCACGTTATTTACAACATCAGGCCAGGTCAGAAGATCAATTGAAATTAAAGAGTCAGGGCCAACAACATATGCGATTTTTGTTCATGGAACAGGACCTGAATCGGTGTCTCCAAATCCAGCAAAGGCTGGATTTATCACATTTCTAGTTGATGTACAACCTGGTACGCCTACCACACCTACCGTACCAACAACTCCAACAACTCCAACTAACAACATCGTAATACCTCCATGGATAAAGAACAACGCCAAGTGGTGGTCTGAGGGAACTATCGGTGATAGGGACTTTGTCTCAGGAATACAGTATCTTATCAACCAAAAGATAATTCAGATACCGCCTACGTCAGCTGGCACTCAAACTACCAACGTAATACCTCCATGGATAAAGAACAACGCCAAGTGGTGGTCTGAGGGAACTATCGGTGATAGGGACTTTGTACTTGGAATTCAGTTTTTGATCACAAACGGAATAATAAAAATAACGTCCTAGACTGACTTGGTTCGCAAGATAATCTTTGTACCGCTGGGAATAATGCTTGGTGCTGCCGCAATAGGTCTTGCATATCCATTGCTAGTTGGCCTTCCGGGAGCAGAACAGAATGTCATTCCAAGATATGCAAGCAAGTGGCATGTTGGCGTTGGGGCAGAAAATCAGCCTACTATGAAGTATTTCATAAAATACCAAGAGATGGAGTTTTTTGCCACCATTGCATTCCTTGAAAAGAACGATGACCTGCAAAAAGTGCGCCTTACCATAGATGATAAAAAGTCAGGCAACTATATGGAGCAGGACCTAGAAGTCGGCCAAGCATATGTGTTAGTTGGCGCACGTGATGATATTCGGCCGTACGTGCATGCACTTGATGAATCAGTACTGTCGATCAGAGATGTGATAGTGCAGCCACAATATCTTGTGGTGGGTGCAGAATGGGGTACGACGTTTGTGGGCAAGTTCGCCCCGAAACTAAAACTTACACAGTATCAGGATACGGAATTTGAGTTTGGCACGCTAAAGACGTTCTTGGTGTCTTATACAGTAAACGACATTGAGAATCGATTCTGGGTTGTAGAAAACCTACCACTTCCAGTAAGGGGCGAATATTATGCACTTGATGGAAGTCCTGACTATTATTACGATCTTGTAGGTCTTGACTGATTAGTGCTTGGATTCTTGATGTGGTATACTTCGGAGAATAGCCAATCGCAATACATTAGCACGCAATCATCAAAGTAACACCATATGTGCAGTGAGTGGGGCAGAATGTCAATTCGTCCCCCCTCAAATGAGACTCGGGCACCCTCCTTTCCCTCATACATATATGCATCATCCACATGAACGTTGCCGAATAATTCCTTTGCCTTGTTCTTTATTATGGAGCGCTCAATTGGAAAGTTTTTTTTCTGTCTGTCCACAATTACTGACAAATCTCGCTTTCCATACATGTCAAACTCGTTAATTTTCTCTCTGTGTGGAAAATTGACCAGCAGCTGTACCCCGTATTTTCTGCCTACATCGGAACCAATCTCAGTTATTCGTGTGTATGCCATGGCTGGATTTCGTTTTAGCAAGATTTTGATCTGGGGCAGATTGAATTTCAGACTCTGCTGTAGCTCGGCGACCATTTGAGAAAATACCATGTTAAAAACTAGATCTGATTAAGTTATATTGATTTCATCAACGGTCTTGCGGCGTCTTGTATGGCTGTCGCATCCTATGCTGTCTGAACTTGCTGATTTTCCTGTCTATGAACGTGTAAGTGTGTGCAAACTGCACGTTAAATTTTTTTCCGGCGTTGTTGGTGCTAGGGTATCTGCCAATCAATATCACGTTCTAACCAGCATTAAAGAACTCCACAATGACTCGTAGAATTTTCTGTTAGTATTTGTATTGGAAGAAATACGTGATTGGATTCTTTCTTTACTAATCAATATTTTCAAGATGGTTTTTTACATGATGAGTCTTATAATCTGGTATGGCAATGCCAATGGACTATGACAGCATGCGTCAGGATGAGAGCTCAGAGAGAGCAAGTAGCGTTGATGACTACAAGGTCACCTGTATGAGATTTATCGAGGACATATCAAAGGACTATCTTGCGTGGGTTGACTATTACAAGTTGCCCCCGGATGAAGACAAAAAAAGAAGAGACAGAATTGCATCGGTAATAGAGAGAACAAATGAATGGATAGCCAAGATAGCACAGTCAATCAAGGGCGTGGACGTAGTAATGAATGATGGTATTCAAAAAATGGCAGAATCGACAGCAGGCCAGCCATTCCAAATAGGAGTGTTTGTAAACAAGCAGGCAGGATATACTCAATCAAAAGCTGGGTTGATCGACATAAATGTGAAGGCAGTTGGACGAAATGGTCGGAAGACAAAGCTGATTGAGCATTACAAGGGCCAACAATTCCGCGTGGAATCTACTGCTAAGGTGTTCATTGATGAGACTACTGTGCCATATGAGGAGTTTGATATGATGGACGTACACCTAACACTGGATGCAACATCTGCAAAACAACGTGACGTAATATCATTTACAATCAGTGTAGCGGAGATGGAAAACAATTATGAATCAGATAAAAGAGGCGTTTCCACCATAATACACATAGTCTAGTCCAGTAGCAGATTCTGCACGCTTTCTTTTGTGACATGCAGCTTTATCAGCTCTCTATCCTTTAGAAGGAACACTTTGTCGTGGTGGGCAAACAACTCCATAAGATTGTTTATGCCTGAATCAAGCAATGTTTCCAACCTATAGTTGCAAAAGGTCGTGGAATTTACCGCATTCATAATGTACGGGTGTTCTTTGCATCCAAGTGTATGTCCACCTGTAAAACAACGCGTGTCTCCTGTGCACGGTCCTCGCCTGGGTATTTTAATTCGGAAATTCTTCTGCCAAGTGATTCATCGGTTACTAGGGTCGCAGTGCCTACAAAAGACTGCTCTCCTACTTTGACTTTGACGGTGGGATTTGAAATTGCATTCTTGAGCCAGTCTGCATTCTGATTTCGTCTTGAAAAATAAATTCTTCCTTCATAAAATACGGCCCGAAGCCATACTGAATGCTCTGTTCCGCTCTTACGGCCATTGGTGATGAGAATGGCTTTGAACGCAGTACGCTCCTGCACACAAATCACACAAAGTCAAGTAATTTAACCTGATTGATCGAAATTTGTAATTTTCATATCCAATAAACAAACCCCGAAAAAGAGCCACATGGCAACTCAGCTAGAAGTGGACAATATCTGTACTGCAGATGAATTCACAGGAAAAAAGGTGGTTGACAGAGAAGGAATAGAATATGGAAAAGTAAAACACATCCACATAAACGCAAACACCCTTGTCGTATCTGGAGTCACAGTTCACCAGGGATTCCACAAGGACTTTTACTTGTCTACGGAATACATAGACCGATTTACCAGCAAATCCCTACTTCTTTCGCATCCAGCAATCAGAACTCACATACCGGTAGTCGACATTGATGGCCACAAGCTCGGCAAAGTAAAACGACTTGTGAAAAACAGTGATACAAACGAACTTGAATCAATTGAGGTCGCAAGTACACTGAGCTCAAAACTGGTCTCAAAAAGCGATATCTGGGGAATTGGAGAGAAAGTGACGCTAAAGATAACAAAAGAACAATTCAAAGAACTCAAGTAACCAAAAACTCTTCTATATTTTTGATCGCTACACTTGTATTAATTGCTGCTCCTACTTTGGCTTTGCAACGCATGCAGAACAGATTGGTCTGCCGTTACGCAGAATTATCTCCACATTGGAACTATAACAAACATGACACAATCCTTTCATAGCGAAAAAATTTTCCTTCTGCCTTAAATTTTTTTTGTAAAAGATCTTCAAGCTACAGCTGACAGCGTTTATACTTCAGCAGATCGGCTCTGATCGTAGTGCATTCCATAGAAACGCGTTCTCTAAAAAAGATCTATAATTCTGAAACTGTGGCAGTAAACGATGTTTCGTTTACGGTGGAAGAAGGGGAGATATTTGGATTCCTTGGGCCTAACGGGGCCGGCAAATCCACTATGATGATGATATTGACTACATTGCTAAAGCCAACATCTGGAAAAGCATTTGTTGCAGGATTTGACGTTGCATATGAACCAAAGAAGGTAAGACAGCAAATAGGATACGTACAACAAGAGATAACAATAGATGAGTATCTTACGGGAAGAGAGAATCTTATCCTTCAGGCAAGACTAAACCATCTGCCAAAGGATGTTACCAAGAAAAGAATCGACGAACTGTTAGATTTGGTGGAATTGACGGACAAGCAAAACGATTCTGCAATTACATACTCTGGCGGAATGCGAAAAAGGTTGGAAATCGCCGGTGGACTGCTTCACAGACCAAAAGTATTGTTTCTTGATGAGCCAACTGTGGGCCTTGACATACAGACAAGGCAGAAGATATGGGAGTATATCAAAAAAATACACCAAGAGTACAGAACGACGATATTTCTTACCACCCACTACATGGAAGAGGCCGATAGGCTGTGCGACAGAATTGGGATAATAGATCATGGTAAAATCCAGGCAGTGGACAGGCCGCAAAACCTCAAAAATGCGCTAGGAAGTGGAATAATCTCGCTTTTGATAGATAATCCGGAAAAAAACCGTGAATTCATATCGGCAATAAAAAACATCGAGTTTGTTAGAGATGTGACTGCACATGAGAACAAAATCACGGTGTTCTCTTCCAAGGGAGCGGAGGTGGCTCCACTGATATTCTCACTTTCATCGGAAATTGGAATAAAAATAAAGTCCATCTCGATTACAGAGCCAACACTGGATGATGTTTTTATCTCGTTTACCGGGCGGGATCTACGTGATAATAATTCTGCTTCATATGATCAAAAAAAGGAACATCGCAAAATGAAAGGGTTGAGAGCATGATGATCTATGACACATACACAATATTTTGGCGCGAGCTAAAGCGATACAGAAAATCAAGAAGCGGAGTACTAATCCGGTTAATACAGCCGGCAATCTGGATAGTGGTGATAGGACACACATTTGCAGGTACGCAACCACTAATTCAATCGGTTGGATTTGATGGCACGTACATAGAATTTATGGCACCAGGTGTGATAATACTAACCGCAATTTTTACCAGTATATTTGGTGGTGTAAATACTCTATGGGATAGGCGTTACGGATTTATGAACAAGGCACTAACGTCACCAATCTCTAGATCATCCATTGCGCTTGGCAAGATGCTTGCAATCTCTCTTATCTCTGCTCTGCAATCCTCACTTATCATAGGAATTGCAATATTAATTGGGGTGACGATTCCAAATTTGTTTGTCATTTTACCAATAATGGCCATAGTAATTTTGTTCTCGCTTGGATTTTCCGGCATATCTGTAATGGTGGCGGCAACTGCCAAGTCGCAAGAGACTTTCTGGGGAATAATCAATTTCCTTGGAATGCCACTGTTTATGCTAAGTCCTGCGCTTTTTCCACTGGAGCTTCTTCCTGACTGGCTTGCTACGGTGGCAAAACTAAACCCGGTAACGTACACAGTACTTCTTGTGCGAGGCCTTACAACTGGTGTCACTGAAGGCGTCTCGATGATGCTCAGTCTTGCAGTAATTGGAGCATTTGTGGTCGTAATGATAGGTCTTGCAAGCTATGTATTCACGCGTGAAGTTAACAAGCCATTTTAATTGCCAAAATTTGACTAAAACTGCAACAATTACTTACTTTTGAGATCTTTTTAGCAAACAGAAACCCTTGCCTGAATGCGGCTAAAACTAGCTCTATTAGTGGTATTTGCAGTTTCATTACTTTCGTATACGGCATCCGCTGCAGGTGAATACTATTTTGTAAAGACATGGGGCAGTCAGGGACTGGTAAAAACTGGCGTATTCACATTCCCGCAGCATGTGGCAGTAGATGCCGCAGGGAACGTATACGTAACCGACCTTGGTAACTCGCGTGTTCAAAAGTTCGACAGCGAAGGGGTCTTTTTACATTCATGGGGATCAAAAGGAACACGCTCAAGCGAATTCCATTCTCCAGCTGGAATTGCAGTAAGTGGTGATTATGTCTATGTTGTTGATCATGAACTTGCAGCTATCAAAAAGTTTGATACAAACGGCAAGTTTGTAACTTCGTGGGGCTCAGCTGGAAGTGAGCTGGGAAAACTCAGACTTCCAAACGGAATTGCAGTATCTAACAATCAAGTCTACGTTGCAGACACAGCAAACAGCCGCATTCAAAAATTTGATTCTGATGGTAAATTCATCTCTGTAATTGGCTCCAGCGGTGCTGGAGATGGCCAATTTCTAACTCCTCTTGGCGTGGCGTTAGATTCGAATGGAAATTTGTACGTTGCTGACTATGGAAACAAGCGAATTCAAAAGTTTTCATCTGACGGCTCATTCGTAAAATCATTTTCGCCAACTGTGGGCGGACTGAAGATATCACCAGATGGTTTGACAATCGATTCTTCAGGAAATATCATAATTGCAGACATTACAAACAATCGGGTTGTAATCTTGGATGCTAACGGTAATACAGTATCAACATTTGGCAAGACGGGAACTGGCAACGGACAGTTTAACATGTTAAAGGATGTTTCGGTGGGCTCTGATGGTTCATTGTTTGCAGTGGACTCTAGCAATCACCGCATTCAGAAATTTTCAATGAATACACAACAAGTGCAGACTACGCAGACACCACTACCACAAACGCAGACTACGCAGACAACGCAAAACACGAACACACAGACTGTCACCAACGACTTTAAAAAACCAACAATAGTGCCGCCAAAAGATGTCTATGCGGAGGCAACTGGAGGATTGACAGTAGTATCAATAGGACAGGCGACTGCTACTGATGAATCCGGAATAAAGTCACTTACAAATAATGCTCCTGCACAATTTCCCCTTGGCACTACAACGGTAATCTGGACTGCAATAGATAATGCTGGAAATGTGGGAATAGCAACACAAATAGTTACAATTGTGGATACTACGCCACCAGTAATTTCCGGACTTTCTGATATCACAATAGAGTCACAAGGACTACAGAACATGGTGAATCTTGGAAATCCAGAAACCTTTGATCAGGTTGGAGTCATGTCTATAGTAAACGATGCACCGCCGTATTTTACACTTGGCGAAACCAAGGTAACATGGACGGCAACAGATGTGGCAAAGAATACTGCAACATTTGTTCAAACTGTCACCGTAACTGATACCAAACCACCACGAATTACACTTCCAGCTGATGTAACGATGGAGGCTACCAGCCTTGACAAAAACTCAGTATCGCTTGGTGAGCCGAGGGTGACTGATAGTTCAGAGATAGTTTCACTAACAAATGATGCTCCTGAGTTTTTTGCTGTCGGTGAAACAATAGTCACATGGACTGCAATTGATGCTGCAGGCAATGTATCTGATGCAAAACAAAAAGTCACAATTCTTGATACGAAACCTCCGGTAATAGAACCACAAGAAGAAGTCATATTTGAGGCAGTCTCTTCGTCTGGTAGCGCGCTAACACTTACACCGCCCACCGTATCTGATATTCAAGAAACATCCATCACAAACGACGCCCCAGAACTCTTTCCGGTTGGTACTACCACAATAACGTGGCTGGCAACTGACATGTCTGGCAACAATTCAACAATGAAGCAAAAGATCACAGTGGTGGATACAACTGCACCAACAATAACCCCTCCTAAAGATATCGTGCAAGAGGCTACCGGTATGGTGGGAAACATAGTATCTTTAGGTGAGCCGGTAGTTGAGGATATCAGCAAAATAGCATCCATCACAAACGACGCCCCAGAGGAGTTTCCATTTGGAATTACAATAGTTACATGGACTGCAACAGATGAGTATGGAAATTCGGCATCCGCAAATCAAACCGTTACGATAATAGACACAACAAAACCAACTATTACTCCACCAAAAGATGTGGTGTTTGAAGCAACAAGCATGGCAGAAAACATAGTGATGCTTAGTGAGCCAAAGGTATCTGATCTTGTTGGAATTGAATCTGTCACAAACGACGCCCCGGAATTCTTCCCGCTTGGACAGACTCGTATCACTTGGACCGTAACTGACACATCAGGTAACAGCGAGATTGCATATCAGATGGTGTCTGTAGTGGACACGACAGCTCCGACGATAGCTGTGTCTGATGATATGATCGTAGAGGCAGATGGACCTTCTGGAACACATGTAGTAATTAGTCCTGCTAATGTTACTGATGCAATAGGTGTGGATTCTGTCACAAACGACGCCCCGGAATTATTTAGCTTGGGATTAACACAGATAACTTGGACTGCAACTGATATTTCAGGAAACACGGCAACAATGGTGCAAAACGTGACGGTGGTGGACACTACCGCACCTACCATAACTCCACCAAAAGACGTAACAGTTGAGGCAACATCCGCATCCAACAACGTAGTATCTCTCTTGCCACCTGTTGCAACCGATGCTGTTAGCACAGTCTCACTAACAAACGACGCCCCAGCGGCATTCCCCGTCGGTGAAACAATAGTCACATGGACTGCAACCGATACATCAGGTAATGTTGCAACTGCAACCCAAAAAGTCACAATAGTTGATACTACCGCACCTACCATAACTCCACCAAAAGACGTAACAGTTGAGGCAACATCCGCATCCAACAACGTAGTATCTCTCTTGCCACCTGTTGCAACC
>JAWCRP010000014.1:0-17762 GCA_038869175.1 Candidatus Nitrosotenuis sp.
TGATCAAAATAGGAATCATGCCGGCAAGTCCATTTAAGCCTGGAAATATTGCAGTGTTATCAAAAAGCGGCACTCTACTATACGAAATATCGAACACACTTACCAAGGCAGGATTTGGTCAGTCAATCACAATAGGAATAGGAGGGGATCCTGTAAACGGCACACGCCTCATAGACGCATTCGACATGGTAAAGGATGACCCAGAATTAGAAGGAATGGTAGTAGTAGGTGAGATCGGCGGGGATGCAGAAGAGATACTAGCTCAACACATAATCGATACTAACTTTAAGAAACCAATCGTGGCATATGTTGCCGGTCGCCGCGCTCCAAAGGAAAAGAGAATGGGGCATGCAGGTGCAATAGTCATGGGCACGTATGGTTCTGCAGAATCAAAGATTTCCATGTTCAACAAGGCCAACATACCGGTTGCAAAAAGACCCAATGAAGTTGCAATATTGCTTGCTGGCAAGTTGGAAAAACCCAAAGACTAAAAAGTGCATCAAAACGGGTGAATGACATGCCAATAACTGATCCTGAAAAGAAAAGGATTGCACAAGCATCTCGTCTACACATGAAGATCTGTCTGAACTGCGGGGTCAGAAACTCTATGGCAGCATCAAGGTGTAGAAAGTGTCATGGAAGTTTTCTTAGACTGAAAAACAGAACGCTTGGCGCTAAAAAGTAGAACTAGTGAATCTATCAAGTGCTTTTCTCTGTCACACTGAACGTCTTGTCTTAAGAAATGATAAAGCTAGTGCAGTGCCAAGAATTCCCACTACCACAAGCAAAGATAGTGTCGTTGGGATCTTGATCACTTCGGAAATTACCATTTTTGTCCCTATGTAAAGTAAAAGAGCAATAAGTCCAGGTTTTAGATAGTAGAATTTCTCCATCACACCAGCTAAAAGAAAATACAGGCTTCGAAGACCAAGAATTGCAAACACGTTAGAAGTTATTACTATGAACGGATCAGTAGTTATTGCCAAAACAGCAGGTATTGAGTCCAATGCAAAGAGAAGATCTGTAAACTCTATCATTACAAGAGCGGCCACCAGAGGAGTGGCATACTTGATGCCGTTTTTTATCACAAAAAAGTTAGAGTTCTTCAAATCATAGTCGATAGGCATTATTTTGCGGAGCATTCGGATTGCGATGTTTTTCTCAACGACGATCTTCTTTTCTTTTCGTTGCAGGAGCATTCTGATTGCAGTTATAATTATGAATCCGCCAAAGATGTAGATCATCCAGTGAAATGAATCAAGCAGTGCAGCCCCAGCCAAAATAAGCGGTACACGCATTGCGATTGCGCCAAGTATGCCCATTGAGAGTACGCGATGTTGAAATTTGTGAGGTATGTTAAGAGATGTAAATATCAGCAGAAACACAAACATGTTGTCAACTGATAATGATTTTTCAAGCGTGTAACCTGTAACAAACTCCACTAGCTTTTGTTCGCCAAGACCGACATAGACGATTCCTGCAAAAACACCAGCAAGTGAGATCCACACTATTGTCCAGATTAGCGCGGTCTTGATTGGTGGCACTTCGTGATCTCTTTTTTTGATCAATTTTGAAAAAACGCCAAGATCAACTGCCAGCGCAATGCCTACAAATAAAGAGAAGAGCACCCATAAAAGACCAACATCAATCATGTGTTACCTCAGACACACAATAAACATGTAATATACATTGACCTTACATAGTTCCATCCCAGCAACGAACAAAAACACGCCTGAGACTATAATGCCTTCATGGATTTTGTGTAAAGCATGGACGTTTTAAAGTGGGATTCGTGCTCAGTACCATCATCAGATTCCATCCTTTTGTTTCCACGACGAAATTTATCACAGGACTCATGCTGACACATAAACTGTCTGCAAGATATGGCAATATAAAATTTCAAGTCTAGATACGCGGCAGCGTGATTATAAATGTCGTCGGATTATTTTTGGCTTGTATTGTACCGCCATGCTGCTCCACAATATTCTTGCAGCTTGACAGTCCAAGACCAGTTCCCATCTGTTTTGTCGTAAATAACGGCTCAAATATTTCAGACAAAAGATCGTCTGGAATACCAGGGCCTGAATCAGAAATTTCAATGCTCACAAATTTCGTATAACCTTTAATGTTCACACTGATTGTTCCTTTTGATTCCATTGCTTGAATGCTGTTAGTGAGTATGTTTGAGAAGACGATCCGCATTTTTTCTTCATCGCAGTTTATTTTTTCATCATTATGTGGAAGTTTGACAATTACGGTGGACGGAGTTTTTATATCATTCAAAGTTTTAACAAGCATTTCTTTAATAGAGGCCAACTTTTTTTGCAAGGGCGCAATACGTACAAAATTCAAAACATCGTCAATCTGATGGGATATTCGTTGAATGGAATTATCCATTTTCTCCAGATAGTCAAGGATTTTCTCATCATTGCCATACTTTATTCTCATCAGATCACAAGTATTTTTTATCACAGACAGTGGGTTTTTGAGATCGTGTGCAATTCTTGCCGCAAGCTCACCTATTGCCGCAAGCTTTTCGCTTTTCAGTCTATTTCGTGCTTTGATAAGTTCTAGCTCCGTATCAAGCGACTTTTTAAATGATTGAAGCATAATCTCCATCTTTGCTGCAAGCTCACCAAATTCATCATTCCTATCTTTGGGAAATTGTACGTCGTACTCTCCGCGAGTTATTTTTTCGGTAATTTTGTTTAGCTGATTTAAAGGGCCAGTCATAGACCTGAAGGTAAAATAGCACAAGAGGCCGATTATTAGAAACACTGCAGGCACACCAAAATAAAGAAGATGACGCCCATCATCTAAAACCGACTTTGTTTCTCGAATCGATCCTTCAAGTCCTCCAACTGATATGTCAAACATTCTATCTTGCGCAAGTCCCTTGCTTGTTGCATAGTCATTTAATGCCGTCTTGTAGTCGTCTTTGAGTTTCCAATATTGTTCGCTTTCCAAGATTTCAATGGCATCATCATGTTTTCCTTCCATTACAAGTTGGATTGATCTGTGTTCAAGCAAGATAAGATCATTGTTTACATCACGGATTCGCTCAAAAAATACACGTTCGGTACCGCGTTCAAAATTAATTGCATCGGTTATTTTTTTTTCAAGATCCAGTTCGGTTTCAAAATATAGTTCACGCCATTTTGCATCTCCCGTGAAAGCATAGTTTCTTGCTGAATTGGTAAGAACTTCATCGCAGTACATTATGTATACAGCAAGATTGTTAAGATATGATGTGGACTTGATCTCTTCAAGTTGGCCCAGCGCATCGTTTTCTATTTTAGATATTCCCTGTTCCATTTTCACATAACCAATAATTCCATTAGGGATGGTTATTGCGGTGATGACCAAAAATCCAAGCAGAATTTTAGTTCGTACACGCATGCAAGTCATTATTTTTGTAA
The DNA here is from genome assembly GCA_038869175.1 of Candidatus Nitrosotenuis sp. Classification (GTDB taxonomy): domain Archaea; phylum Thermoproteota; class Nitrososphaeria; order Nitrososphaerales; family Nitrosopumilaceae; genus Nitrosotenuis. The sequence goes on from JAWCRP010000014.1 coordinate 3,420, forward strand.
TAATACTGGTAGATAAAGATTAAACACGGATCTAGAATAATATCCTACCATAGGATATGAACATGTATTTTTCGTTCTGAACTAACGATACTCATCTCCGCAATCCCCTATCATAGAAAACAGATTATTTGATTGTAATGAAAAATCATTTATTTGTGCTCTATCATCGGAATCAAGGCGCAATCTGAACACGTTCAGGTTATCCAGATAGTTTGACGATATTCCAAGACGCGCCCCAATTATTATGCCAGCAACTTGAGGCTTGTCAAGTATGTATCGCATTGCCACATTTGCTATGCTCACACCGTGCTTTTTTGCAATTTTATCCAATATTAAGAGCAGTTTTTGGAATAAATCCCAGCCACCCCACATGTCAATCATGTTTTTGTATTTCTGAAGTGATGCAGTGTCAAGTGATTGTATGCGCGGCTCTGGACGCCCAATGTACTTTTCAGAGATAAACCCGCCACAAAGAACTCCGTATGCTAAAATCCTTATTTTGTTTTGCTTGCAGAATCTTTCCATCTTTACAGACGGCCTCTGATCAATTATGGAATACTGCACTTGGTTTGAGACAAACCCAAATCCATGATCTACCATCTCCTGCATACGTTGCGTATCAAAGTTTGTTAGGGCAACGTGTCGAATTTTTCCACGATCTCGCATATCAGATAAGTGGCGCATCGCATCAAGATAGTTTGGATTTTCGTAATCCCACCAGTGAAATTGTACTGCATCAATTATCGGAACACGCATTCTTGACAGAGATTTAGCTATTGAATGCTCTACAAAGGAGTAAGACATTGTTGTTGGATGTGGAACAAATTTTGTTAGCGCAGTTATTTTTGCAGACTCCTCATCCCCCAGTTCTGATTTAATTTTTTGTCGGAATGCACCAAAAATTTCTTCTGCAGGGCCATAAATGTCGGCCATATCCCAGCTTGTGAGTCCAGCAGCATTATACCCCACCATATCATCAATTGCAGATTTTGGATTAATCTTTCCATGAGCTCCAGATACCTGCCACATTCCGTTAAGTATTCTACATATGCTCAGATTGTGCGCAAGTGCGTATTGCTCAACAGTCATGCATTACACAATTTAAAAATAAAATAAAAACTAAATTATTGCGCACCTTACATTGTTAGATGGGATTAACAGATTTCTCCGTTAACCCTTAAATCCATAGCCAATCAAAACCGAATAGCAACCAAGACCGCAATCTTCGCATATTGGTTTCATGGAATCTTTTTCTGCACTTCCAATGCAGCATGGTCGTTTTTCTCTACCCATGTGATCCACCGATAAAATAGCCCAAGTCGGACAGTCGACAGGCGTGGTACCATGCCCTCCCCAGTTCTTCTTCATCAGCTCTAGTTGTTTTGTAGGATTTATTATGTAATCCCCATACTCTTTTTTTAGAGATATTATCTGATCAACTATTCCATCGCGTTCAGGTCCAAATGGAATCCAAAGAGGGTCGCCCTTGGAAAATGGAGTATGGAATTGGAATCCAATCTTGTTGGAATAGTCATGCCAGTCTTTTATTACATCTGGAATGGTTTTGAAATTCTGTGAGTTTATCGTCATTGTTATCCAGATATCTTTGTATGCATTATCACCATTCTTTTCAACATAATCAACTACGTTTTTTCGCGTAGCGGCAAATGCTCCATGTCCTCTTATCTTATCATGTATTTCTTGTGTGCCATCTATTGAGATCCAGTAGAAATAGATGTTGTCATATTTTTTTAGTGGTTTTGTTCCGTTTGTTACAAGACAGATACGTTTTGGAAATTCTTTTATGAATAAATCCACTACATCAGGCCGCATGGTTGGTTCACCGCCAACTAAGGTTATGATAAAGACATGCTGCTTTTTGAATTTGTCATCTATGATTTGTTTCCATTGTTCCAAAGTTAATTCTTCGTTTTCCTTCCGATTAAGCCACCAATAACAATGGGTGCAATGAAGATTGCAGACATTGATTATGTCTGCAGAGCCATAAAGTGGGCTTTTTTTATTGAATAGTTTGTATGCTAGGAATTTTCTGAATATATGAAAATAGCACGGACTTTCCTGCATTATTTGTACAAGGCCGCGTCCCATTATTTCCATGGTTATTTGACGTTGCCATAACAAAAAAACCATGCGGCGCTAATTGGCATTATCAGCATCAGATCCACTTAATGAGGCATGCACGGGTTACTAATGGTTATTATTGGGTTTAGAGAGTAAAATAGCAATGGACAATCTTGAGAGAAAAATGTATCCATGCACTTGCTCAGACTGCGGCAAGCAAGCAGAAGTACCTTTTGAACCAAAAGAAGGCAGACCAGTTTATTGTCGTGAATGTTTGCCCAAACACAGAACACAGAGAAGATTTTAGGATCTAAGCTTGAAAGAATCTTGTGTCTTATTTTTCTTTATATTTAGTGATCTTTAGATCAAGTCGCGCACTATAAGTGCACCGTATTTTGAACGATGCTTTTACTTGTGGTATATTTCGACAAAGCTGCATCCGTTACAGATTTTGGCTATTGTCTTTTTCCACGGTTTGTCTGCGTTGACTATGATGTTTGAATCGAATTCTGCCATCAGGTCATTGCATTTTAGACATGCATCATGGTACAAAATACTCGTTAATTGATATAATTATAACTCAACAGATTAGCTTAGCACTCACAAAGAGAGCTGAGCAGGGTCTATCAGGACACTTTACTAATTTAGAGCATGAATCAAACAAAACCAAATTATTGGAACAAGGAGATACGAGCGCCATTTAAGAAAGTGATGGCTTGGGACGCATTGTTTTTTGTCCTCGGCATCGGAGTTGGCGCCGGAATAGGTGCATTCCTAGCCACAAGCTAGGAATTTTTTTATTTTTCTTAGCTCAAACAGACAGTTTTTCATGGGTCAGTCATTCTTTGCCCATCCACGTTCTATTAGCTTGATTTTGGTGTCAGGCCTAACACATGCAGGACTTCCGTTAGTTGCTTTTATCACAAGCTCAAGGTTTTGCGGGCATGATGGTCTGTGTGGATCAATCGGTAGTTTTATTTGAAGTCCAGTTTGAGATTCAAGTGGCACAATCCTTAGAATTCTATCATCATTTGTAACAGGTGAGCCCCTGCCATCACGGTTGCTTGTGAGCACGTACAGATAGCCATCATTGCCGACGGCAACATCACGCAGGCGTCCAAAACTTGATACAAGTATGCTGCCTTCTGATGCAAGCATATTTTTCCTAGAATCAAAATCAAACACGTGGATGTGTGTGCCCCTAAGATTTGCCACAAGAAACTTGCCTTGCAGATGTGGTATTTTGTCTTGGTTGTAAAAAACTGCTCCTGATGGAGCCCATGCAACATTGCCAGTATGAAAAAGCGGGCTTGTAAATTTAGGATCAAACTCATCACCTACAACATATGGCCAGCCATAGTTTTGTCCTGCCACTATTAGATTAAATTCATCATGTGCAAATCCACGGTCCCCTGAAGGGCCGTGCTCTGATATTACAAGACTACCGGATGTTGGATCCCAGTCAAGTCCTTGTGGGTTTCTATGTCCGTATGAATATACAAGGGAATTTGAAAACGGATTGTCTTCTGGAATTGTTCCATCTGGATTTATTCGTAGTATCTTGCCTGCAAGGGAGTTTAGGTCTTGGGCAAGCATGGCGTTTGCAGCATCTCCTGTAGTTACGTATAGCTTTCCATCAGGTCCAAACTTTATGCGCCCTCCATCGTGTACTGCCGCGCCAGGAATTTTGTCGATTAGTATTATTTCATTATGTAGTTTGTTGTTTGATTCTGAGAATTTTGAGACTCGGTTGTATGTTGATAGGAACTCAGAATAGGTATAGTACAAGTACACATAGGAATTTGTCTCAAAGTCAGGGTCTAGTGCAATTCCTAAAAGCCCTCCTTCCACACGCCCCACATTCAAAGTCAACATTGGTTCGCTTTGCAAAACACCATCCTCAATCACTCTGACTTTACCAGTGCGTTCAGTTACAAACATTCTCCCATCTGGAGCAAACGCAATTGCCCACGGCACATCCAAGTTTTCAGCCACTGTTTGAACCTCGATTTTGTATTCTGGGAATACTTGTGCCGACGATGGGTTTGGAATTAATAGGAATACCATAAAAGCAAATAGAGATAGCGTCGCGTTTAGCAGATTCATCTGACAGAGATCTGAAATAATTACTTTAATCTTTTCCGGACAAATAGTATGGTTTGGTGTGGAATATACTCAGCGTGGTTGTTTTAGTGGCAGTACTATGTGAAACTCCGATCCAGTATTTTCTCCCATAGATTCGGCCCAGATTTTTCCATTGTGTCCATCGATGATTCCTTTGCAGACAGACAATCCAAGGCCACTACCACCGTATTTTCTTTCTTGAGTCGAGGTTATCTGATAGAATTTAACAAACAGATTGTCCAGCTTGTCTTTTGGTATACCTAATCCATTATCTTTTACTACTAGGTTTGCTGTTTTGCCGTCTGATGACAGCACGATGTTGATTTTTCCCGTATTTGCAGGGACAAAATCTAATGCATTGAACAAAAGATTGGTCAAGACCTGATCAATTCTAATTTTGTCACACTCACATAATACATCATCTTGTAGTTGTAATGATATTGTTATTCCTTTTTTGTTGAATTCAGTTTCCAGCTGGGCAATGCATGATCTTATTATTTCGGTTAGATTATTAGGCTGAAATTCTAATTTCAGCTTGCCAAGTTCAAGTTTGTTTGCATCAAGAAGATCTTGGATCATTTTTTGCATGGTCAGTATGTTTGTTTTTAACAATCGCAGTCTATCAGACTGTGCCTGATTTAGGACACCTAGCTTTTCAGAAAGTAATATATCAACATATGCCAAGATTGGAACTAGTGGATTTTTTAGGTCATGAACTACTAACGTAATAAATTCATCCTTGGATTTCTCGACCTGTAAAAGATGATCATTTGTCTTTTGAAGAACGCGTGACTGCTGATCAAGTCTATTTTTGAGCATATTAGTCCTAACAAGGATCATAGGGATAATGCATGACATTGCCAGACCAATTATCAGAATTATAAATGACTCTGTCATATTTGGAATAAATGATTCATCCCATACAACATATCGAAGATCATAATAATCTTGGAGTTTGTAACCAAAAAGCGATGTCGTTCTTTCCACTGTTATCGCATGTTTCATTTCTTCTTCGGAAAACACGACTGATGATTTTGATTTGGTGCTGTCAATTTCATATAGTTTGAGATCGTCCTTTATTGGACTCAAAAGCACCAGCTTGTAGTTTTTACTGAGTATTGAATCACTCTGGATAAAGTAATCAAAAGGCACCGCAATAATCAATGAAAGCTCATTATTAATTGGAAAAAGCACAGTCATTGTCGATATACCATCAATTATTGTTAGATATGTTGGGAAAAGAATTGCAATATTTCCATCTACGTATTGTGAGAGTGGATACGAATTAATTATCCGATCATTTTGCAAGACAAATATGTTAACTACTTCTGAGTTAGAACCAAGTATTAGTTTGGCAAAATTGTCAAACTCGGCACTTTCTACAGTTTCTGAGCTTGCATAAAATCCGATTATAGCGTTGGCAATAGTGTGTATGTGCCCCTCTCTGCGCTCAATTATGCTTTCCAGTGTGGTAGATGTTCTTTCTTTATTTGCGGCTGAAATCTGATACTCATACTGGTTTAGCTGGTAAAAAACAATAACAGAACCGAGTATTATTAAAAACCCAATAATAATTGGAATTAGAAACAAGTTATCTGGCTTCATGTTTTTGCTTTTTTGCTCAAAATACTATATGTTTTGTGTAGGGACGTAGAAATTAGATACAAATATTGGGTTGAAGATATAATGGACCGAATGGGATTTGAACCCATGACCTTTGCGGGATTTTCTTAATCCTTACGCAGTGTGAGTGCGTCATCCTAACCAACTAGACAATCGGTCCATATTTGTAGAAAAAAAGGCGCTATTTAGGCGTTAGAAATCATATACTGGCAGTCCAAAGACACCAGTATGCACCTGAAGACGCGATGGGACCTTTCTGAATTGGTAGTAGATCACAAAAGCCATCAATTTACAAAAAGAATTGAGGTGCTGCAAAGAAAGGTCGACGGTTTTGGCAGCATAAAAGACACGTTGAGCCCAGCCATATCAGCAGATGAATTTTTTAAAATCATAAAAGACATTGAGCAGATCTCCGAAGAGGCAAGCGTGCTTGGAGGATACGCCTCACTTCTATATTCTGCAGACACACAATCTGACGAGGCCACATCGCTTTTAACCAAAATGTCACGGCTAGGATCGGAGATTGAGAACAAGATGCTATTTTTCGATCTTTGGTGGAAACGCACAGTTGATGAAAATAACGCTCAGCGCCTAATCAATAAGGCAGGAAACCTGTCAGAATATCTGCGACACAAGCGTATCTTGGCAAAATACTCACTGTCAGAGCCAGAAGAGAAAATCATCAACACCCTTGATGTCACAGGCCCTACTGCACTAGTCAAGCTTTACGATAAGATCACAAACGCGTTTGAATATGTCGTAATAATAAATGGCAAAAAGAAGAAGATGACTCGCGAGCAACTGACTACCCTGGTCAGAAGCACCAGTGCAAACACACGTAAAATAGCCTACAAGGCACTTCTTTCCAAATACCAGCAAAACAAAGGAGTCCTAGGAGAGATATATCAGAATCTCACACTAAACTGGAAAGATGAGGGAATCGCACTGAGGGGATATTCCACACCAATTTCAGTAAGAAACATTGCAAACGACGTCGATGATAAAACAATAGATAGCCTACTTGAGGTCTGCAAAGAAAATACACCTTTGTTTCATAGATTTTTTGCATACAAAGCCAAGATGCTCGGTCTCAAAAAACTTCGCAGATATGATCTATACGCACCCAACACCAAGAAAATCAAAGAGAAAAACTATTCCTATGAAAAGGCAGTACGTATGGTACTTGACTCACTTGGAAAGTTCAGCCCCACACTTGCAGAGTATGCAGAAAAGGTGTTTGCTGAAAACCATGTGGATTCTGAAATCAGAGTTGGCAAGCGCGATGGAGCATTTTGCAGCACCATTACGCCAAAGATAACCCCCTACGTACTTCTCAATTACACCGGCAAGTCAAGGGATGTTTTCACGCTTGCGCACGAGCTTGGGCATGCCATACACAGCATTGCAGCATCAAAACAGTCAATTCTTGTATCCGAAGCCCCACTGCCATTGGCAGAGACCGCATCCACGTTCTCAGAATTGTTACTATACGATAACATATCAAGCCAGATGGATGATTCTGAAAGACGTCTGATACTTTCAGAAAAGATAGACGACCTTTATGCAACCATAATACGACAGGCATTTTTCACATTATTTGAGATCACAGCACACAAGCAAATTGCAGAGGGAACTACGATTGATGATCTTTCAAAATCATATTATGAGAATCTCAAAGCACAGTTTTCCAGCTCCGTTGAATTGAGCGATGACTTTGCAATAGAATGGAGTTGCATTCCGCACTTTTTCCACACACCGTTTTATTGCTATGCGTATTCCTTTGGAAACCTGCTCTCTTTGTCTTTGTATCAGAGATACAAAAAGGAAGGTGCCTCGTTCCAAAAACCATACCAGGAGATTCTGGCCGCAGGCGGCTCACAAAAACCAGAAAAACTTCTTGAGCAGCACGGCATAGACATTAGCTCAAAAGAGTTTTGGCAGGACGGATTTGATTACGTCAAATCACAGATAAACGAGTTAATTTCGCTAAATTAAATGGGGCTGGCAGCCTTACGCACTGGCTGCCAGCGTGTTCCCCTTCGGTTTGAATTCGATGTCTACATTGACAAATTATTATATGGATTTAAACCTTTGATTTTTGGGAAACCCGCAAGCCTTTCACGGTAAGATTAATACTAAAATCATGCTTGCCGAAGTTGTGTTAAAAATCATAATTGCCTTACTGCTGATCGGCACAGTTTTTGGCGTGCAAGTACATGCCCAAGAGGCTCGCCTTGCGACATTCCATGAGACAGTCACCATTTTGGTTGACCAGAGGCTCTCAAACAACGTGACTGCATCAGTTTCATTGCAGACCACCAGTATACAAGAATTTTTGATCCCGCCTCATCTTGATGCCAAAATCAGAGAAACGCCAGGTGTAGTCGCAGTCATAGTTACAAACGAGGATCAATGCGTACTTGGGGTGGTAGACCAGATATGCGTTATGATAAACACAAAGCGCTTTGATGAGGATGCCGGCATACAGGCCACCCAGCAGCGGGCAATACAGATAGGGAATCTTTTGATTGATGATATTAATGACGCATTAAAGCTGAACGCCCAATTCCATTCCGTATTCATACATTATGATGATTCTGCAAATAGAGAGCTTGGAACTGCTGGCGAAGTATCAGGTAGCGGAATCGTCTCTGCAGTGTACACTGCACCCATGCAGAGCACTGATTTTATGTTCAATACAATGTCGACAATTCTCATTCCAAAACAGATCAGAGACTTTGGCGGATTTTACGATGTTGCACGCAATCTCTCAAGAGATGATGATTCCAGAATGACCATCAGTGTTCTTCCAAGGGATGGCATATCCATCATGAATCTCAAGGTCTCCAAAAGCTATCCGCGTATTGCAAGCGAACTTGTCGAAATAGACCCACTAAAATATCTCAACACAGACAAGATAAAAAAGTCAGATTACTTTTCGTTTGGATTTTTCCCGCTTAACTCGCTAGTTCAGGTGGTGGCACTGCTAAAGGACGATGTTGAACCCCACGTAAAGAACATCATAGAGCCCACCGAGATAAATGGCCAAATAGTACCATCAGCCCTTACGAAGTCAGGATGGTTCTTTGAGACAGACTCTAAGACAAAGATAGAGGCAATCTATTTGTTTGGCGAATCATTTACTGCCGAAAGGCCGGATTTACTCATTTCCTTTGACAAATCAGAAAACATCACATCCAGTTTCACTATAGATGAAGTCTATATCATAATTGGCATCGGCGTAGCAGCTGCAGGAGCTACTGCATATTATCTGAAAGGAATAAAGAGAAAACCTTAGAGGATAAGAACGGCTGCTGCAAACACTGTGGTCCATCTTCCTTTTGGATCACCAATTGCAGTCTGAGTGATGTTCATTGACTTGTAGATTTGTCCTGATATCTTCCATTGTTGCCTTTTTTCATCCCAGCTTTTGTCAAGATCAAACTTGATGCCAAGCGATGATGCCAGCATTTGAGCTGCAATGTCTTCTGCATAATCGCCAGCACGTTTTTCATTTTGCCCAAACGCCTCGTATTCTGACAGATAGCCGTATCTTTTTGGATCAGATGGTTGTGCAATACCTACAGATGCCGATATGAGTCTGTGTGGCTCATTTGTCTGGTTTCGCGAATAAATTGTAAATAGAACTTGTCCTGGCTTGATAAGCTTGAGTCCCTCTGAGCGCGAGACAAGTTTTGCTCCTGGTGGAAATATGCTGGATATTAGAACTATGTTGGTGCCTGCTATTCCTGCATCCCTGAGTGCGTACTCAAAGCTAGTAAGCCTATCCTCATGGACGCCCTTACCTTTAGTAAGGAATAATTTTTTTGCGACAAGATCAAGCAAATTGATTTTGTGAAAATGCTTTTATTATTTATACTTCGTGGTTTTTGGGTTCCATCAAGTGTAAATTTGCTTTCTATCGACAGTCAGACTGTCAAACTAGATAGAACATCTACGATTTCTTTGCCGTGATTTTCCACATCGATGTTGCGGAAGATCCTCCGAATAATACCGTTTTTATCTATCACAAAGGTGGTTCGCTTGGCAAGGCCGGCAATATTCAGCCCGGCGTACTTTTTGCACGTCTCCTTTGACGGATCCGATAGATGCAAGTATGGTATGGCATACTCTTTGACAAATCTCTTCTGATCCTCAATTGTATCAATAGATATGGCAAAAAGTACCGAGTCCGTCTTTGTTATTTGTGAATACGAATCAATTATGCTCTTTGCCATCGTAAAGACCTTTTTTGATGGGCACATGAAAAGGCGGTTTTTTGGGTAAAAACACAAAACTACGTTTTTAGATCCGTGAAACGCTGAGAGTCGTACTGTTGAACCATCACTTGCGACAAGCTCAAAATCAGGCGCTTTATCTCCCTCATTCATACACCCCATACGCACTATTATTATTTAAGGAACGATTTTTTCATCATGTTGGAAACATCATTTCTATCTGCGCTTGATGGCATATTCAGATCAGATGGATTTGTCATAGGTTACTATGTATTTACTGTTGCAATGTCGCTCTTGCTGATCAAGGAAACAAAACGTCGCATTTACGATCTTAGAAAGGGCATACGTTCCATCGTATATGCGCCTGCAGCATTCGGAATCATGATTGCTTATCTTTTCTTGATATATCCATATGTAAAAGACATTCCGGTTCTTAACTGGAGCTGGCTTGGATACAATATTGCATTTGGGCCGTTTGTAAACGAGGGCATATGGGGAATAATTCCATTTGTCCCGTTGTTGATATACATGTTCATACACATCAATTATGTAGAAGAATTTTACTTTAGGAAATCAAATAGGTTGGTCTTGTTATGGGCAGCAGCTCACATCATCATGGGAATCATGGTGCACATGGCAATCATGCTAATTCCAATTGGGTTTCTATTCAAATACATATACGATAAGAAAGGTGTTGAGAGCGCCTATGCAATGCATTTTGCAACCAACATCATGGTTGTAGTAGCATTATTTTTTACGTTTCTCTGATTTTGAATCATCATGTGTAAGAAACTTGTAGCCGCAAAAGGCACCAAGACAGATGTTGATTACCCCAAAGACCACAATGAAGAATATTTGCGGCTTTATTATGAACAAGCCGGCCACAATTCCCCATGCCCCACTTATGAAGAACAGTACCATTAGGACCTTGAGTTTTCGCGGCGGAATTGGTCTCATTTATCGAGTTTTAGAACCCAGATTATTAAAGATTGGCAAACCATGAATAGTTGATAACATTTTAAACGGTTTGTTTTTCTTAAAAAATCGTGCCAATATAGCTCAGCCTGGCAGAGCATCTGACTTGTAATCAGAGGGTCGAGGGTCCAAATCCCTCTATTGGCTAGTTTAGATCTTTACGATGCGTGAGCAACTATTTCTGCAGATCAATGCAATTCATTGCAACAATGTTAATTTTTACTTCAAACAAACCAATTTCATCATCATGATTATTCATACTAATAAACTCATATTATACAAATATACACATATGTTTATAACATATTGTTTCCAATAAATAAGTATGAGCACGATAACACACATGCCACGATTGGACACTATTAAGATGGTAGAATCCGTACTAAAAAAACAAAAAAAATACCCCACAAAGAATCAGCTCTGGCGGGCATTGCCTAAACAAGTGCAATATCCCACCTTTAAAAAAATCCTCGATTATCTTGAAGAATCAAACAAAATAATTACTGATAAGGACGGTACAATTGTATGGATATTTGCAGACAGTGTGAAACTCAAACGACTGTTAAAGCAATCATCCGTGTTGCGTTAGCTTGTCTTATAGCCAAATAGTTTATCATATTCTTTGTGATCCAATACATCAAGTATTACACAGTAAAGCACTCCGACTCCGTCAACAAGTGTATATAATACTCTGTAATTGGAACTGACCGCATATCGGAATAGGTTTCGAATTCCGTATTTTCTGATGTATTTAGCTGGAAACAAACGAGCTTGAATTTTATCTCCCATAGTTGGTTTTTTCTTGAGGTTATTCATCATTTGATCAAGTTTTTTCTTAATGTGTTGGAATCTGGTAAAGAATTGTAAAACTTGACAAATTCTTTTGTCCCGCTTACTAAAATAGACGGTTCTGACATGTAATCTTAGTAAAAACCTTCCAAAAATAGTTTGTCAGATCATCTTTTGACACGTTTATGGTCGTGTTTGTTATAAATCAACATAGAACGAATATGATGGTATCACAATATCACCATATGGCATACTGAAGTCATGAAACAGGTGCAGTAGACAAATGGAGTCATTATACTCTCAAAATCAACCAAACCATTCAACGCATCCACAAGATAACAAAGTTTGCCAATTTTTGACAAATTCCTCTATTGGCTTCATTTTTATGCACATCTTACGCCCATCCTAACAGGGTTCCACAATAATAGATGTGTTAAAATACCATCTTATTTTTTGGACCATTTTTTCATCCATTGTAATAGATTTATCATGGATGTTATAAGCTCCTGACCCTTCTTTGTCAGAGTATATTCTACACGTGGTGGAATCTCATTATAGGCGCGCCGTTCCAATACGCCATTTTTTTCTAGATCCCTAAGTCTGCTAGCAAGTGTCTTGCTAGAGATTCCTTTTATCGAATCACGGAATTGTTTGTATCTTACAGGTGCAGTACTACAACACAGCGGAATTAGAATTTCTAGTGTACCTCTCTTTGTTATCAGTCCTCTCAGACGATTTGTTTCAGACATTAGATCCCCTACATCATACCCCTGAAACCTATTTTCTGGATAGATTGGTAGAGGCTTTCCTTTTGTTTCCATAATTACACCAAGTGTATTGTATTTCTCTTGACTAGTTAAATAGTTTCTTAAGTAAACTAATTTGAGGTGATAAGATGAAAGAAAACAACCAATGCACCATAACAATACGATGCAACGACAAACAAGTTTGCACTATTACTGGTTCATGTGAGTGTGATGGATGCAACTGCAGCTGTTAAACAGACAGCCACATTCTATTTTTTTAATTATCTTATAATTAACCATCGGATGAGACCTGCAAACAAAAACAATTTGAGGCTGTCACATAATCAAACATCAGTGCAGCTCTGCAATTCTATTAGTTTATTAAGAGAGTACATAGTGCTAGAGTATTAGGCTATAATGACGGAAGATGAGCAATGAGCTTTTTCTCTGTCATTGCTTAGGTAAACAAATTGACAACATTCGAACAACTAGGAGTAAAAAAATCCATCATAGATGGACTAAAGGAAATAGGATTTGAGACACCATTCCCAATCCAAGAGGCAACTATACCCGTTCTACTTTCAGGAAGAGACGTAATAGGACAGGCCCATACCGGAACTGGAAAGACTGCAGCTTATGCAATCTCAATGTTGCAAAATATAGAGCCAAACAAAACGGTTCAAGGCCTAGTTATCGCACCCACGCGAGAGCTTGCGCTTCAGATCACGACCGAATTTAAGAAATTTGCAAAATACACAGGAATAAAATCAGTAGCAGTTTACGGCGGACAGGGAATTGGAGTTCAGCTTCAGGCACTAAGACACGGTGTTGAGGTAGTTATTGCCACGCCAGGAAGGCTTATTGACCACCTCAAGCAAGGCTCAATTCACCTAGATGATTTGAAATTTGTAATTTTAGACGAAGCTGACACAATGTTGGATATGGGCTTTATTGATGATATCAGATTCATCTTGGAGATGACACCAGTAACAAAGACCATGGCCTTGTTTTCGGCCACAATGCCTATTGAAATCCTCAAACTTGCAGAAGAATACCTTAACAATCCAAAACAGTTTTTGCTTGATGCAGACGACCTAAGTGGCGAAGGAATCGAGCAGGCATATCTTGTTATCAAAGACAGAGACAAAATGAACTATCTTGTGGATTTTATCAAGGAAAACAAAAAATCTCAAACTGTTGTGTTTTGCTCTACAAAGAATCGAACTAGGGATGTAGCAAGAACACTCAGACAAAGCGGGTTTAATGCAGTTGCAATCGAAGGTGACATGTCGCAGCACCGAAGAGAGTCATCGATGTCGCAGTTTAGAAGAGGACAGGCCGACATACTTGTTGCCACAGATGTAGCAGCAAGAGGCATCGATGTTCCTCAAGTGGCACTTGTAGTAAACTATGACGTTCCAAATCAAGAAATGGTGTATTTTCATAGAATAGGAAGAACTGCAAGAGCAGGTGCAAAGGGACGTGCCATCACACTTGTATCATACTCATCTATTGGTGACTTTAACCTCATCAAACAACAAATCAAAGTCGACATGATTGATCTTAATGAAAAACTAGGAATCCCAGTAAACATCCCAGACCCACTAAAACGTGAAGTAGGACAAAGGCGAGTATTCGGAAGGGGTGGATCAGGAAGACATGAAGAAAGAGGCGGTTATGGGAGAAGAGACGGAGGTTATGGTAAGAGAGATGGCGGTTATGGGAGAAGAGACGGAGGTTATGGTAAGAGAGATGGCGGTTATGGG
>JAWCRP010000015.1:0-17641 GCA_038869175.1 Candidatus Nitrosotenuis sp.
CTGTGCTATATGCATCGAAAATGGACTTGTCAAAAGAGTGCTCAAACTCCAGTATGGCATCAATGGAATTCTCTTTCTGCGACGTTATGGCTTTGTACTTTGTGTTGGTAAGCTCGTTTATTGCTCCACGTATAGAGTCTGATGATATCATGCGTGTTAAAAGTTCACGTGAGCTTGATGATAGCTGCGGTACGATGAGATCTTGTATCTGATTTTCATCAAGGCCCCAGAACTTGCCTCTTAAAATGCACATTATGTCATAAAAGTCGATTTCTCTTCCGCACAAATTGTGCAAAGAATAATCTGCCGAGTTTTTTAGAACATGTGAGAGATGTTCATAAAAAAACTTGTCAAAATACGTATCTATTATCTGGATCTGTTTTTTTTCTACATACAGCGAGTACGCTCTTTCTACTTCGCTTCCAAGACCTATGCCTTTTAGAGTGCTGGTAGCCTCCTCTGCATCCTTTGCGATAAGGGCCTTTAGGATGATGTCTCTTTCATGTATGAGTTCTTCAGCATGAAGACTAATTGATGACTCTATCTCTGATTGCTCATGTCCTAAAATCTTGCCCTTTAGAATTATCTTCAGATCCCGGAGAATAAATCTGAGATAGTATGCAAACAAAATATTTGAGCCGCCAACTGACTGCATCATCATATGATACGTATCTGCAAGTTTGTCTCTTAGTGCAAGCTCTATCTTTTTTGAACTGTAGGGCTTTGTCAGCTTTGATACTGAATCTGCATAATGTGTATTCTTTATTCTCGTTACAAGTTCGTCCAAGTCCCTTGATTCTGCAAGCATTTGCAAGTCTTTTTGGCCAAACAGTTTTCCCTTCATGCTGTAGGACTTTACTCCAGCATACACAAGCAGGGATGCTGTGACCATGTCCGAAGATTGTATTACTTGTTAATGTTTTTTATTAAAATGTAAAAAAATCAATAAAAAATATACTTATTTGATCTAATTTTAGATATTTTCTATAATTTTAAAATAATTTTGTAATTATTGCATCCTGAATAACAAAAACGGTACATGGTAGACGAAAATAATTTGAAAAATCAGAAAACAGGTGGGGGAGTATTTTATTTTTTACGCCATCTTCTGGCTGCCTTTTGGTCTGCTGATCTTTGATGTTTTCCGGTCTTTCTTTTAGCCATGAATGCTGCATGCTGATGCTAGTTATAATCGGTTATGTTCAACTACCAGTGTCGATATACCGCAAGTCAAAATTGATTCTAGCAGAACAATATTATTTAATGTAAATCACATACTGTTGGTCAACATAGATAAAACCAGTAAATCTATGCTTGTCAAAATTGGCAATGTTGGAATCTTGAATTTGCAACTATGATGATATCTCTTCCCAGAAAGATCTGTTCTGCAGTCTGTGCTTTAGCAAATACTCATTAAATGAATGTGTAAAAAAGTTGCTGAAACTGACTAATCATACTGTAATGCATCCAACTTCTTTGCAAGTACGTCCTAGACGACACAACTAACAAATACAAGCTGGCAAATTTTGGTGCATCATAAATACATGGTGTTCATTTGAACGAAAAAGATTTTGTCTAGTTTGGCGTAATTATATCCTTGACAAAGGCATATGTTCTACTAAAGTGCAAAAATGGCGCAGAGGATTACGTGCTTTCCAATCTTCGCGCCTTGGATTCTGTGGTCAGAGCTAGGGGGGTTCTTGGCGTTTATGACATTGTGGCCATCGTACGCGCCGAATCCGAGGATGCGCTAAAAGACATAGTAACAAAGAAAATCCGGAAGATTCCAAAAATTACCGGAACGTATACCCTTATCACGGATGATAAAAGCCGCCTTGAGAAACAAATTCCAGGAAAAGATGTGCTTGAGACGTATCTCTCAGAGGCGCATATTCTTATTGACTGTGAAACAGGGCGAGAGGCTACAGTGTTATCCAGTCTACGGGAAATTCCAGAGGTAGTGAGTGCAGACGTTCTGATGCAATCTCGTCAGATAATGTGTAGTATAATGGCACCAACATACGACATGATTACACTAATAGTAATTAAAAAAATAAGAAAAATACCATACATAACAGGAACAACGACTCTGCATTCTATAGGAAAGTAATCGTCTTATCATGATTTGGTTTTTTATTGTTTTGAACTCATCCTAATACTTCATTAAGTCCTTTGGCAACATCAATTTTATGAAAAAAATAGGGTTGCTTGGATGTGGAGCAATAGGAACACAAATAGCGCTTGCAATTGATTCTGGAAAAATTCAGGCTGAGCTTACACATATTTATGATTTTGACAAGACCAAGTCAGATCTTTTGACACAAAAACTGAAAAAAAAAACCGGTAATAGCTGAAAACCCACACATGCTGTCATCATATCCTGTCGATATTGTAGTTGAGGCTGCATCACAAGAGGCAGTTAGGAATCATGCTCTTAGCATACTTCAGAACAGACGCGATCTTTTGATAATGAGTGTTGGCGCATTGCTTGATGAGTCTGTGTTGGAGATACTTCTTGATGCATGCAAAGAGTTCAAGAGAAAAATCTACATTCCATCGGGCGCAATTGCAGGTCTTGATGCGCTAAGATCTGCAAAAGATGAACTAGAATCTGTTGTACTCACTACAATAAAAAACCCAAAATCGCTCAAAGGTGCCAAATTCTTTGAGACAAGCAAAGTGAATATTGACAGCATAAAAACAAGGACTATTCTCTTTGATGGGCCTGCAAAAGATGCTGTATTTTTATTTCCTGCAAACATCAACGTTGCCGCCTTGTTGAGTCTTGCAGGACTTGGGAGTGTTAACACCAGAGTACAAATCGTTGCGGATCCTGCAACAGACAAGAATACCCACCATATAGAGGCAAGTGGCAGATTTGGCAAAATTACAATAAACATAGAAAATGTTCCAGACAAATCAAACCCAAAGACCAGTCGTCTTGCTACACTTTCTGCCATAGAATGCCTCCGAATGGCTTGCACCGATGAAATCAGAATAGGAACCTGACAAATTAGCAACTATGTGGCAAAAATTGCCGGAATCGCAGGATTGTATGAAAATATGCACTCTAACCTGAGTCTTTAAATGAACAACGGCGCCAAGTTTATGATCGTATGCTTGCCGACAAAATATTGCAGCTGAAAAAAGAAAAAGACGTCGTAATTTTAGCGCATAACTATCAGCTGCCAGAAGTTCAGGACGTTGCAGACTTTGTTGGCGATTCACTTGGGCTATCACGACAAGCGGCAAAAACTCCAAACAAGACGATTCTATTCTGTGGAGTTCATTTTATGGCCGAAACTGCCGCAATAATTTGTCCTGAAAAAAGGGTACTTATTCCAGATGTTGCTGCGGGCTGCTCACTCTCAGACTCTATAACTATATCACAGCTCAGAGACTGGAAGAAGGAGCATCCTGGAGCAATTGCAGTCGGTTATGTTAACACTACTGCAGAAATAAAATCAGAGCTTGATTATTGCTGTACGTCCTCAAACGCAGTCAATGTTGTCAAGGCAATACCTGCAGAAAAGGAAGTGCTGTTTTTGCCGGACATGTTCTTGGGTTCCTATGTTGCCAAAATGACTGGAAGGAAGAACATGTACATCTGGGCAGGTGAATGTCATGTCCATGCAGGAATAAAATCCTCTGACATACAACAAAAACTGGACTCTCTTGTACACTCCGAACTGCTTGTGCATCCAGAATGTAGTTGCACATCTCAAGTCATGTATGATGTGGCAGTTGGAGATTATTCAAACAGACAAGTACAAATCCTTTCAACTGAAGGGATGATGAACTATGCTCGACAATCAGGCGCACAAAACTTTGTAGTTGCAACTGAAACTGGGATACTGTACAGAATGCAGCAGCAAAATCCAGAAAAAACATTCATTCCGGCATCAAGTAACGCAGTATGTCAATACATGAAAATGATAACACTTGAGAAGGTCTATGCCTCATTACTTGAGGAAAAATATGAAGTCCGTGTTCAAAAGCAAATTGCTGACAAGGCACGTCTTGCCATAGAGCGGATGCTGGCAATAAGCTAGATCTCCAAGCTGAAATCTATTGCCTTTGATGAATTTGTAATGCTGCCAACTGAGATCATATCGACACCGCTTTTTGCAAATCTTGCGATATTGTCGGAATTTATGCCGCCAGATGCCTCAAGTAACACGCCTTTTCTTAGTCCGAGTTTTTTTAATGCAATGACTGTTTTCCTTATTTTAGAAGGGGCAAAATTATCCAGCATTATGATTGAGGCACCCATCTTTGCAGCAAGTATGGCATCTGATTCTGTTTCTACTTCGACCTCAAACTTTTTTGCCTTCTTTTTTGCTTTTAGAATGAGTTTCTCAAGAGAACCCTCGGCGGCAATATGGTTATCTTTGATCATTATCATATCTGAGAGAGTAATGCGGTGTTTTTTGCCGCCCCCTATCATCACTGCTTCTTTGTCAAAGTAACGCAGACCCGGGGCTGTCTTGCGCGTAGAGTAGAGTTCCGCACCTGTTCCAGCCAACATCCTTACTAGAGTGTTTGTCGCAGTTGCAATGCCGCTCATCCTTGAAAGTAAGTTTAACGCAGTTCTTTCACAGCTTAGTATCTTTCTTGCTTGGCCGGTAATCTCTAATACGATTTGATTCTTCCTTGTACGACTCCCATCCTTTCTTAGCACTCTGACATTACAACCATTCATTACAAAGATCATTCTTGCATATTCTGCACCTGCAACTATTCCGTCCTGTCTTGAAACAATTCTTGCGTAAATTCTCTTATTGGTAACAAGACTACTCGTTATGTCATTTCTTGCATCATCTTCATTTAGAAATCGTCTAAGCTCAGCTTTAACGTCAAATTCCATTGCGTATTTTCCCTTTGTGTATCTTTTAAGAATTATGCGTGGTGGAGTTGCGTCTGACACATTATTTGCAACTTGACAGTGGAGAATTATGATATTTTTATTGCGTATTTGCCTTTTGCAGTTATTCCAAGAGTCTTTGCAATGCTGGATTTTTCCGGATCAGCTACGAGAACTACTCCAGTCCAGTCCGGCGTCAAATCGGATGATTTGCACAGAGGACAGACTTTTCCAACAAACACATACTTGCATTTTCTGCAAGCCATTTCTCTTGCCATTTACTTCACTTCAACTAGCTTTTTTTTTGAATCCTGCTTTTCCCCTGCGTCATCTTTTCCTGACTTTTTAATCTCTTCTGCAATCCATTCCTCTGCACCCAAGAATGGTTGCCTGCAAGTAATTCCAATCTTGCCCATAGTTGCTGCCTTGCCCAAAGACACTGCAGTAATTCTTGCTCTTATTGTAGAACCAACCTTCAGTGTCCTGTTTGATTGTTTGGCAATTATGATTCCAGATTTTACATCGCTTTGTAGATAGTCGTCCATTACCTGGGATAGGTGTAAGAGTGCATCTGTCGGTCCGATTCTAACAAAAGCGCCAAAGTCGGTAATATCAACAATCTCGCCTAGCACTATTTCCTGTAATTTTGGAGTAAATGTGAGTGCCTCAAACTCCACCCTGTGATAAGTTCCGCCATCACCGGCAATCATTTTTCCCATCTCGTCTACCTTCGCATCCAAGATCATTATGATGTAGCCTAACTCGGCATTTATCATGCTCTCGTATTTTTCCTTTAGAATTGCAGCCGCCGCTTTTTTTAGAGATGTGCCGAACATACTTGGCGGGATCCTAACAACATCCTCTAGAGTGGATATAGAAAACAACTGTGCAACCTTGATGAGCTGAATTTATGAATCTTTGGGTAAATTATGCAGATTTTTCGCATCTTGTCTAAAATAAATCCATAATTTTTCAATTACTGTAAAATCTATGCTGGATGGCCTGATTAGGAGTAGCTAAATCATAATGCGCAAAAACCTGTGGCACAAAAGTAACCTATCTTTAAATATTGTAAACGGGATTTTTTTTGCATGGTTGGCGTAGATCAAGTTCTCTCAAAACTTGCAACAGTAATTGATCCTGATCTAAAAAAAGACATTGTATCAATGGGCATGATAAAGGATCTTGAGCTTAATGATGGGAATCTCAAATTTACGCTGGAACTTACAACTCCGGCATGCCCATTCAACGACCAGATTGAACAGGATGTAAGGGCTGCAGTGAAAAGCATTGATGGGATAAAGAATTTTGATCTTAATGTTACTGCAAAGGTGATGGAAGGAAGATCCCTTGCTGCAGACGAGGCAATGGCGACAGTAAAAAACATCATAGGCGTTGCAAGCGGAAAAGGAGGAGTTGGCAAGTCTACTGTTTCTCTTAACTTGGCACTGGCACTTGCCCAATCAGGTGCAAAGGTTGGTCTTCTTGATGCTGACATTTATGGTCCTAGTATCCCCCTGATGCTTGGAATGCAAAAGGCATTCATGGAGGTTGACAACAACAAACTACAACCTGCAGAATCACATGGGATCAAAGTGGTGTCATTTGGATTCTTTGCAGAGCAAGAACATCAGGCTGCAATATATCGTGGCCCAATAATCTCTGGCATACTCAAACAGTTTTTGGTTGACACAAACTGGTCGGACCTTGACTATCTTATTGTGGACTTGCCTCCTGGAACTGGAGACATACCACTTACACTAGCACAGACGATTCCGATTACAGGTATTTTGGTTGTGACAACGCCTCAAGATGTTGCATCAAATGTGGCAGTAAAAGCAATTGGAATGTTCAACAAACTCAATGTCCCATTAATAGGAGTTATCGAAAACATGAGCTACTTTGTATGTCCAAAATGCAGCGATAAGCACTACATATTTGGCGAGGGCGGTGCAAGAAAAATCAGCGAAAAATATGGTATCCCATTCATCGGGGAAATACCACTTAACTCTGGCATAATGCAGGGCTCAGATAAGGGAAAACCGGTAATAATAACAGATCCGTCATCGCCAAGCGCTGAAGCAATACGTGCGGCAGCAAAGAATGTTGCAGCACAATGTAGCATACTTGCAGCCAAGCTTAAGGAAGAGATACAGGCAGACGTTACCGCATGAGCTGGATTTTGTGAAATTAACTCCATCACTTAGAGAACAACTCAAGGCACCGCTTGGAATTTTAATTCAGGACAAAGACACGTCAAAAGAAAACATACTGGCACACATTCCAAAAAACTCCTACATCATAACGGTAGGTGACGCTACGACGGAAAAACTGCTCAAATATGGTATAGTTCCAATGTTGCAAATAGTCGATGGCCTTGAGAAAAGAACAAAACGTGAGCCTCCGCAAAGTTCTGCAAAAAAACTTTACTGTGACAACCCTCCTGCCCAGATATCTGAAAACTGCGTTAACACAATAAAGAATGCCTTTACTCATGGTGGATCAGTCCAGATACTAGTAAACGGAGAAGAAGACCTGCTAGTCATCCCGGTATGCATATTTGCGCCTGATAACTCGGTTGTCCTGTATGGGCAGCCGCACGAAGGTCTTGTAGTAGTACCTATAACGCGCGAAATTAGAAATAAAACACAATCCTTTCTTGATTCAATGAAAGGGGTATGATGAGACGGTGGCTGTATGATTTATGATTACACACTTTAACTCTGACCCTGTCTTCAAAACGCTTAGATTAATCGATAGGAGTGATTTTTTATGACAAAAAACTTTTGGCATGATATAGAGACAGGCCTTGACATACCGGAAATCATAAACGTAGTAGTGGAGATCCCAAAAGGCTCTCAAAACAAGTACGAATATGACAAAAAACACAACATGATGAAGCTTGACCGCGTACTTTTCTCGCCGTTCCATTATCCTGGCGACTATGGAATAATTCCTCAAACTCTTGCAGATGATGGAGATCCTCTGGACGCACTTGTACTTGTTACAAATCCGACCTTTCCTGGAATACTAATTGAGTGCAGGCCAATAGGGCTACTTCGACTGAACGACCAAGGTAAGGCAGACGATAAAATAATCTGCGTTTCCACAACTGATCCAAGATACATTAGCACAAAGGATGTCTCTGATATTGCGGCACATAATCTCAAAGAGATGGCGCATTTCTTCCAGGTATACAAGGATCTTGAGGGAAAGAAGGTCGAAGTACTCGGGTGGGACTCATCAGACAAGGCCAAGTCCGTAATTATGGATGCAGTAAAGAACTACAAAAAAGTCCTCCGAAAATACTGACAATTTTTTTTACTACATTTGACACTCCGACATAAAGCAATATCTGAGATCATGTTGATATGAGACTTGATCCTGAACTGCGTCTTGCAATATTGGAAAAAGTCGGAATTTTCTCCAGCCATCTCTCAATCTCAGAACCACAAGTGCTTCTGACCACAAAGGAGGTGCTTGAGATGCCAAAGGAGCTGACGGCAGGGCGTAGGACTACTGCCTACAAATATTATGGAGTTTCATACATGCTTCACAACCTCGTGTTTATCAATGTAAAAAAAATACCTGATGAAAAGGCACTTGACAATACGATCGCGCATGAGCTTGTGCACCTAAGATTTCCATACCTTGCACACGGCAGGCGCTTTAACAAGTATGTTCGCCAAGTTTTACGAGGCAAGACATTTCCACCATACAAGAAAAGGACAAAACACTAGACTAAATGGATCGCAGCACGATCATTTTCCAGTCGTGCCTCAATGATTTATATTTCCAACTTTTAGGCATGCTGGTATAAAATGGAGCTGCAACTAGAACAATTAATTCCAATTGCTGCAGCCGCCGCGTCATTTGCCGTAGCTGCAGGATTTGCTGCTTGGGTAACAAAACAAAAGGCGGGCACAAAACAGATGATGGAGATTTCTGATGCAGTAAAGGTAGGTGCATCTGCGTTCCTAAAACGGGAAATGAAGATTATCATACCAATAGCAGTAGGGCTTGCAGTAGTAATTGGGTATTTCATAGGGTTCTCAAACGGAATTGCATTTGCCGTGGGGGCAGCACTTTCGGCAGTCGCAGGACTGATATCACTTAAAATCACGGTAAAAGCTGCAGTTCGCGCAGCAAACGCAACAGAAAGCGGAATCGGGAAAACATTTGCACTTGCGTTCAGGGGTGGTGCTACGGTGGGGCTTGCAGTACCTGCAATGGCGCTTCTTGCACTGGCTATATTGTTTTACATCTTTCCAGACCCGATCACAATTGCAGGAGTTGGAATTGGTGCAAGCCTGATTGCCTTGTTTATCAGAATCGGAGGGGGCATATTTACAAAGGCAGCAGACATGGGAGCAGACCTTGTAGGCAAAGTGGAAGCAAATATTCCAGAGGACGACCCAAGAAACCCGGCAACGATTGCAGATAATGTGGGTGATAATGTGGGTGATGCTGCTGGAATGGGCTCTGATGTTTACGAATCGTACATTGTTACTATACTTGCAGCCATACTGATTGGTGCACTTATTGGTGCCCCACAGATTGTAATGTATCCTATTTTGATTGGCGCATCAGGACTTGTTGCATCTATTATTGGTGCAGCAATCATACGCTCAAAGAATGTATCTGATGTAATGAAGCCGCTTAATACATCATTTTACGTCTCGGCGGCAATTGCAATCGGTCTTAACTTTACATTCACGTACATGTTCGTTGGAACTGACGTATCGTCTATGGCCCTCTTTGGTACAACAATAGTAGGAGTTGCACTAGTGCCAATAATCCAAAAGATTACAGACTATTACACTAACTACAAGTACAAGCCAGTCAAAGAGATTCGGGACTCAGCAAAGTGGGGATACGCATCATTGACACTGATGGGAATCATAAAGGGAATGCAATCGACAGGTCCGTTCATGCTTGCTCTTGTTGCAGCAATAATCATATCATTTTCAATAGCTTCTGCTACTGCACCAGATCCGTCACAGGCATTATTGTATGGAATATTCGGTACGGCACTTACCGCAATGGCAATGCTCTCACTGGCAGGAATAGTTCTATCAATTGACGCATTCGGTCCAATTGCTGACAATGCAGGTGGAATTGTGGAGATGACTGGCATGGGTGAGGAAAACCGCAAAGTAACAGACCAGATAGATGCAGTCGGCAACACAACAAAGGCAGTAACCAAGGGATTTGCAATTGCATCTGCCGGACTTGCCGCGCTCGCAATGATGCAAGCATTCCAGTATGAAGCAAAAGCATTCCTGACTTCACATGCAGAAACATTTTCTCACATGTCGTCTGAGAACTTTGCAAAACTTTCCGATTACTCGCTTACAAACCCTGCAATAATTATTGGTCTGTTGGTGGGAGGGCTACTACCATTCATAATTACCGGCCAGCTAATCAGCGGGGTTTCCCGTGCAGCATCAAAAATGGTTGATGAGGTAAGAAGACAATTCAAGGCAGACCCGGAAATTCTAACTGGAAAATCAAGGCCAGATTACGCAAAGTGTGTCGATATTGCAACCATTGCATCATTAAGGGAGCTCTGGAAATCCGCGGCAATTGCAATCTCTGCACCAATAGTACTTGGAATTCTTTTAGGACCAACTGCAGTTGCAGGGCTTTTGATGGGATCCGTAGTCACAGGAATATTCCTTGCATACCATCTTGCAAACACTGGCGGAGCATGGGATAATGCAAAGAAGCTTGTGGAAATGGAAGGAAACAAGGGCACAGAGGAGCACAAAGTTGCAGTTGTGGGAGATATAATTGGTGATCCGTACAAGGACACTGCAGGGCCAGCTCTGAACACTGTCATAAAACTGCTCAATACTGTGGCCATAGTTTTTGTATCTGCTTTTGTAGCAATACTTGTCCTCTAGCTTTTGACTGGCGTTATCTTTCTCTGAGTTTGTATACAAAATCAGAAATCTCAGTTTGCTCTATTGCCTCGCCAAACTCTGCTTCTATAGAGTCAATAATTCCATCATAGTCTTTCCTGTAGACTTCTCTGAGTACTGCACTAAGATGTTCTGGGTGATCAAAACAATAGATGATCTTGCAATTATAGTGATATTCAAGTTTTGAAACTACTGCGTGATATTGGGGACCGCTTCTCATCAACACAAGTTCAACTGAGGAACCTACAAGTGCTCTGTAACTGTTATCTGCCATATGTCAGATTACTTCGACTCAATCTATTTTTCACAGATACATAGCGTGATGCTGACTTTTACTAGTTACGTCTCTTTTGTATGTGTGATGTTGCCAACTGGGCAAAATGTCTCATAACACATTACCAACATGGAACCTACTCTAATACTCGCGTCATGTCAAGCTCGTCGATCTGAGCCTCAATAGTTTTTTTCAATGCATCCTTGTGTTCATCACAAAACCAGAAATACTCATCAATGGTTTCAAAACAGCCGCAGATCCACTGGGTCTTCTTATCGCCTTCTACGGTAAGCTTGCGGTATACCTGCTCTTCTGGCATGCCACTTGAAACGCACAAAGTCAATTAAAGTGTTAACTGTTAAAAGTAAAAAAAAGGCTTATGGGCAGCCTTCCATCTTTTGGATGAAATATCCGTTTGCCTTGATTGCATCCTCAACTGGCTTTGGTGCGCCCTGGGAATGGCAGAATTGACATTCTTCAGTTGTAACTCTGGCATCTCCCTCGCCGATGCTTTTGAGCCATTGCTTGGCGTACTGAATTGCTTTTGCGTGATCTTTTTCTGCGGTGATCACATCAAAGTGCATAGTGTGGCCATCTTTGGCTTCAACATACGTGTCGTAAACATGTATTTCCATACGTTGTGTTGGAACAAGGGATATTTAATTCAAGGAAAATATCGTTATTATTGAAACACAAAATATCGATACACGTTCCAAACGCCGGTAACATAATTGTGGAACTAGATGGCGATCAAAGTCCTGATACGGTGAGAAAAATAATTGCGGCACTTCCCTTCAAAGCAAAAGCAAACATCTGGGGCAAAGAGGTATACACAGATCCAATTCCGGTAGAGACAAAAGAAGAAAACGCAACACTGGATGTATCTTTGTTTGATGCTGCGTATTGGCCACCTGGTCGGGCAATCTGTCTTTTCTATGGACCAACTCCACTTGATAAAGAAAAAATCACTCCATACTCACCAGTAAATATTATCGGCAAGATAAGAAATCCTGACAAAGCAATTCTGACAAAAATAGATGGAGCACAAATTACCTTCGAATCAATCTAGATTTATCGTAATTTCTTTAGGGTTGGACTCTAAAACATATGCCCTAAGATCGGAAAACTTGGTTGAAAAAATAACCCACACTACGGGATTTATCTCCATAAACTTGATGTCTGTTTTGGAAGGATACGCCATCGAATCAGGATGAGAATGAAATATGCCGACCACTTGAAGCCTCCTCCTTTCGGCCTCTTGGTATCCAAATAAGAGATCTTCATTTGAAATTGTAAAATTGGTCTTGGATTGTTCTGCATTTTCTGTCAGAAATATGTCTGATATGATGACATTTTCAGCGTCCTCAATTCCAAACAAAATTGCACATGACTCGTTTGGAAGACTATTTTGCGCATGTGCTATGAGTGATTTTTTCTGACTTTGGGTGATTGTTACTGACTTTGGCAAAATTATTCTACTATGACTTTGCCTAACATCCACGGATGGACTTGGCAGTAATATGGATAGGTTCCCTTCGTATCGAATTCAAAAGAAAATGACTTTCCTGCCATGAACAGGCCGCTGTCGAACTTGCCGAGCGGCCCTGTCTTCAGATCGCCGCTTGTCACCGTGTGAGCTGCGGTATCATTATTGGTCCACGTTACAGTGGTGCCTACTTTTACCGTAAGTGTGTGTGGGATAAAGCACGCATTGTCTGTCTCACATCCTGGTACTCCAGTTCCCATCGGTATTGACACTGTGTTGGTATCTGTTGGCGTGGCTGGTACTTCTGGCACTGGCTCTATTGCCTCTTCAACTACAGTCTCTCCTACTGGAGGCTCCTCAATGGGCACTTCTGGCACTGGCTCTACTACAATGGGTGATGGAGTCTCTGGCAAGATGTCTTCGATAAGCTCAAAGGATGCTGTCATCCATGGGTGGACTATGCAAAGATACTCGTATCTTCCTGTATTCATGGTAGTTGTGTCCAGTCTGTAGGTGTCTCCGCCCATCATGATTCCAGAATCAAATGAATATGACTCACCCATCTTACTGGTGACGGTGTGCATTTCGGTATCGTTATTGGTCCACACTATTGTGCTACCAAGTGGAACCTGCGCCATGTCTGGCTCATAGTCTGGATTTCCTTGAACTGCGGAACCTTTGAGAATCGAAATGGAAAACTCTGGTGCCTTTTGTGGCTCCTCAAGAGTAAATGATGCTTTCATCCACGGATGGACTATGCAAAAATATTCGTACGTGCCTGCTGCAAGCTTGCTTGTATCTAGCTTGAATGTTTCGCCTGCATTGAACAAACCAGAATCAAAAGTTGCACCTGCATCAGCAGAGCTTGTCACTGTGTGGCCAACGGTATCGTTGTTGGTCCACACTATTGTGCTACCAAGTGGAACCTGCGCCATGTCTGGCTCATAGTCTGGATTTCCTTGAATGGACGAGTCTGCAAGAACGGAAATCTCAAACACAGGACCTGTAGGTTCGACCTCTTTTGGTATTTCCTCTACTGTTGCCTGTGGAATCAGATATGGAGCAGGCCCGTATAATCCAAATCCGGCGTATGCAGTAATTGCCGCACCAACTGCTATTATGAAAATTACTGAGATTGGTTTTGTGTACTCGGGCATCTTCATTGCTGCATATGCTATTACTATTGCCGGAACTGCTACAATCAACATCACGCCGGCAAATACTGGGAGTGTGCTGATGCTAGTAAAGTTAAACGCTGCAGCTGCAAATGACAATGAAATTCCAAGAACTACAAGTGTTGTGGCTTTTGCCCTGTTGCTTGTGGAAACTCCGCCATCAAGTATGCCTGCAGCCAAAAATATCAATCCAATAAACATGGTAAGTCCGGTAAGGGCATGCATGCCGTCTACAAACGTATGGGCTATTCCTGCATACGAGATTACTACGCCTGCCAAACCAATGGCAGTAAGACCCATACCTGGCATCATCAGGTCCCAATTACTCATTTGTGCTTGATGCCTAAAGTGTAGTACTTATTCCTTTGGCTCACATGATCGGGGTCGAAGAAATTAAATGCCCAGTTAGAGCGCTTTCAGTGAGTTTGGGAGCCAAAGAAATCCTCGAGGTGTCAAAACCAAGAATCGTAGTATTACTTGTAATCACCGCTGTAACATCCATGTATGCAGCATCAAAACTGGTGGGCCAAGAGCTTGATCCAATTGGGCTGCTCCATATCATAATAGCAGGAGCGCTTGCTTCGGCAGGATCTAGCGCCCTTAACCACTACTATGATCGAGATATTGACCCTATGATGAAGCGTACAAGCGGTAGGCCAATTCCGTCTGGAAAGATAAGAGCATCAACAGTACTAGTTTACGGACTTGGCGTTAGCATTGCATCCGTCGTTTATGCTGCATTTACAATAAATCTCATATCTACATTTTTCATAGGACTTGGGATATTTTTTTATGTGATAATCTATACTGTTTGGCTCAAACGAAAGAACGCATCCAACATTGTAATTGGGGGTTTTGCAGGTAGCGCAGCCTCGATGGCGGGGTGGACGGCGGCAACCGGATTTGTACCTCCTCTTGGGATAGACCTTCTAGGATTCCTTGTTGGGTTTTTGGTGTTTGTGTGGACTCCGTCGCACTTTTGGTGCCTTGCAATGAAGATAAGGGAGGATTATGCAGAGGCGCAGGTGCCAATGCTTCCAGTTCTAATTGGAATGCAAAAGACGTCAAAATACATACTTGCAAATACGGCAATACTTTTGCCCTACTCACTTGCACTGTATGCGTTTGGGCTTGGTATTGTGTATGTTATAATAGCTGCAGCAAGCGGCGGATTGATGCTTGTCTACCATTACAAGCTTACGAAAAATCCCACATCTGATTTTGCGTGGAAGGCGTACAAAGTCACTGCGCCGTACCTGACGATAATATTTGTTGCAGTCGCACTAGATGCGGCTTTCCACTTTAGATTCTAATTTTCCTCAAGACCTGGAAAAGAGGCCTCGTAATCTTTTTCCATCGTTTCCTTTGTTTGCTGTTCGTACTCGTCCACTTCGACCTCGGCAACAAATGCCTCGATTCTGCGTGTATCTTTTGACAGCCATGATACCTTGATGAGTCCCATGATCTCAAGGTCGAGTAGTATCTTGTTGAACTTGTCTTCAGTTAAGACTATACCAGACTTGGCAACGCTTCTTGCAAGCTCCTCATCAGTAACTGAGCCGGCCGTCTTTATTTTTTCATACACTATGTTTCTTATTGGGAGTTCTGTCATGTTAACCGTAAAACGTCTTGTCTATTGCTTTAGGAACGACGTTAGAAATAGTTTCCCTTATTGCTGAATACCACTGGTCAACCTCTTTTGTGATTGATGGCCTTACCTTCTTTAAGGCGGCGGAAAAATCAACGCTGCCTACCTTGGATGCGTTATTCTGCATGGCATGAACGCCTGCCTCTCTGCATAATGCCGCAAGGTCTGCACCGGTATAGTTCTGTGTTGAAACCGCAATCTCCTCAAGATTGACATCTGATGCAAGCGGCATTTTTTCTGTTAGTATGTTGATTATCTCCTGTCTTCCCTTCTCGTCTGGTTGCTGTACATACAGGACCGGCTCAAGCCTGCCTGGCCTCAAAAGGGAATGATCCAAAAGATCCGGCCTGTTTGTAATTCCAATTACCACTACTCGTGATGAGCCGCTCTCTTCCATCTCAGTTAGGAGCTGACTTAGGATGGTCTGCCCTATTCCAGCATCTTCTCCTGATTTAATCCTGGCAAGAGAGTCCATCTCGTCAAAGATTATCACACACGGCGCTGACGTCTTTGCCTTTCTGAATATCTCACGTATTGCCTTTTCCGATTCTCCAACCCACTTTGATAGGATTTCTGGGCCTCTAACTAGTATCATGTTGCCGCCGCTCTCAGTTGCCACAGCTCTTGCAAGCAATGTCTTTCCACATCCTGGAGGCCCATACAGCAGAACTCCTTTTGGTGGTTTGATGCCCATGTTGTGGAATTTTTGCGGCTCTTTTAGTGCCACTATTAGATTGTCCTGCAGAGTTCTTTTTACATCGTCAAGACCTCCAACATCATTCCAAAACACCTTTGGCCTTTCAACATAGAACTCCCTCATCGCCGTGGGCACAACCTCGTGCATTGCATCGTAAAAGTCCTGCAGTGTTATCTCCATTGACTGCAATACTTCGGCTGAGACCTTTTCAGTTTCAAGGTCGATTTCCG
Organism: Candidatus Nitrosotenuis sp.; assembly: GCA_038869175.1. Classification (GTDB taxonomy): domain Archaea; phylum Thermoproteota; class Nitrososphaeria; order Nitrososphaerales; family Nitrosopumilaceae; genus Nitrosotenuis. The sequence continues at coordinate 16,299 of JAWCRP010000015.1, forward strand.
GCAGATACCTGCGAATCGCCTTGAGTGCGGCTTCTCTGCACAGCGACTTGATGTCTGCACCAGTATATCCGTGAAGCTCAGATGCAAGACTTTTCAGCTCAACTCCCTCGTTAATTGGCATTCCGCGAGTATGGATGTGAAGTATCTCAAGTCTCCCATCGGCATTGGGAACTGATACTTCGATCTCCCTGTCGAATCTCCCAGGCCTTCTTAGTGCAGGATCTACACTGTCTGGTCTGTTGGTAGCGCCAAGAACTATGACGTTGCCCCTGTCTGTGAGGCCGTCCATAAGTGCAAGAAGCTGGGCCACTACGCGTTTTTCCACATCGCCATAAGCCTCCTCTCTTTTTGGCGCAATTGCGTCTATCTCATCTATGAATATAATGCTCGGCGAGTTATCCTTTGCCTCCTTGAATATCTCTCGAAGCTTTGCCTCAGTCTCACCATAATACTTGTTCATTATCTCAGGACCATTAATTGAGAACATGTTTGCTTCAGACTCGGACGCAAGAACCTTTGCTATGAGTGTCTTTCCACATCCTGGAGGCCCATACAACAGAATTCCAGAATGCGGCTCGATTCCAAGTCTGTTGAATATCTCAGGATGTCGAAGTGGAAGCTCTACAATCTCGCGCATTACCTTGATCTCATTCTTGAGGCCACCTACCTCCTCATACGTTACACGGACCTTTTTGTCCACTGCCTTGTCCGTTGATATGGAAAACTCTGTAGTCCTATCTATTGTGACAATACTCTTTGGCGATGTCTTGCTGATCTTAAAGTCCATTGGATTTCCAAGTATCATTATTGAAATTTCATCTCCCTGGCAAAATGGGAGGCCCTTTAGTCTGTTTTTTACAAAATCCGTAAACTCTTTGTCTACTGTAACTATGTCATTTACTGGAACCAACACTATGGACTTGGCCGTCTTGGCGCTTGCTTTTTTTATTTTAACAATATCGTTAAGTGCCCCTCCAACATTCTTTCGTGTCTGACCGTCAATTCTTATCACGTCAGTAAACTTGTCGTCCTCATCGGTGGGCCATACAACTGCACAACTGGTGCGTTTTCCTATGATCTCTATTACGTCACCTGGATTTACTTTTAGAAAATCCATTGCGTCGGGGCCTATCCTTGCACGCTTTTTTCCAACGTCCCTTTGCTTTGCCTCGCCTATTCGCATTTGCAAAGGTTCGTCCTTTCGGGCCATTACCTACTTCACGTCTACTGATTTTCTACTCATGTTGAGTACTTCGAACTCGCTGACGCCTTCTACTCCTCTGATGGCATTCTCAAGTAAATCCATCTGTCCTTCTTTATCATCCAAGTCGAACTCTGCCTTA
>JAWCRP010000016.1:0-17389 GCA_038869175.1 Candidatus Nitrosotenuis sp.
AAGTGCAATCGGCTTTCCGGTAATCACCCCCGGCTGATATTCCATGCCGGACAGTTTCCCATACACATCCATTATCTGGGCCATCTCTTTGCCCGTGGTGTATACGTCTGGTGCTGGGATGTCTTTTTTCGGCCCTATGATCTCAGATATGGCAAATGCAAACCTTCTTGTCAGTCGTTCAAGCTCGTTTTCACTAAGCTTTTCCTTTTTTGGATTGACAAAGATGCCGCCTTTGCCTCCGCCCAATGGCACATCTACTACTGCACACTTCCAAGTCATCCAAGCAGATAATGCCTTGACTTCCTTTTCCATGTATTCAATTCCGCCTTCTGGGTCAAAGAATCTGATGCCGCCTTTGTATGGGCCTCGGTCATTGTTGTGCTGGCTTCTAAATCCCATAAAGATTCGAATCTTTCCGTTATCCATCTTTACTGGGAGTTTTACACGCAACACTTTGTTTGGTTCTGCAAGATAGTCTCTCACACCCTTGTCGATCTTCAGTATTGAACATGCATCGTCAAGTTGCTTTAGAGCATTCTTCCATGGATCTCCCTGAACCAAATTGATCGAGATCTTCTGAAGTCGAATTCTATTTAAGTTTGTTGAGAAAGGTGTTGGCAAAAACACAGCATGACTTGTAGATCTACAGCAGGCAGCAGTAAAACTTGTAATTGCTGCAAGCACTGCTAGAGGAAACTAATGGCACAAAACACAGGATATTTGCAGTTGTATCATTATGTCATTTGTAGTCCAAGTAGTATTTTTCATAAAATCAATTTAGCCTGCATTAGTTCAGTCAGCATGATTTTTGATGGAATTAGAATGTCTATCAGATACCCGGCATGTCGGATGCTACTTTGTCTGCAATTTTTTCTATCGTCTTTAGTCCCCATTCTTCCAGTCGTGGATTACCTGCAATTGTAAAGACTTGCTCCAGTATTCTGTCCATTGTCAGCATGATTAACTCTATTAACTCCAACACACAACATAGAACAAATCAGCATTTGGTATTTGGTGTGTATCTGTAAATTACTTACTAAAGAATTACAGAGTATATTCAGCCTAGTCTTTTTGGCATTCAAATGCTTTACCTAAAATAAGCGAACGACAAACTACACTCATGAGTTCCGATAAGATAACACTTTTGCAAGGACACAAATACATCAACCTTGAGACGTACAAAAGAAATGGTACACCAGTGCAAACACCAGTCTGGTTTGTAATAGACAACGAACAGATTTTTGTCATGACAACTGAAAACACAGGTAAAGTAAAACGAATTAAGAACAATCCCAACGTAAGAATAATGCCATGTGGAATGCGCGGAGAACCAAAGGGCGATTGGATTCAAGCAGTGGCACGGTTTGCAGACAATAGTGAAGCTGAAAAAGCAGCAACACTACGAAACAAAAAGTACGGATTTAGAGCAAAGCTTGTAGGCATGTTTATCAAAAAAGACAAGCCCGTAGTACTAGCAATACAGGTCTAGTTACAGATAGACGATTCTTCGACGGGTCTGTCTTTCCAAAATTGCAATCACAGAATCAAGTGCCATAATGTTTGATTCAAGATAGTTTGACAAATAAAACATCGAGCCATATTTTGGTCCGATTTGACCAACAATGTTGTTTTTTTCCAACACTTCAAGATGATGTTGAATTGCTTTGTAGTCAAGCCCCATTGCAGAGGCAATCTGGTTTGTATTCATAGGTCGAGTCTGGAGCATGTGTATTATCTGCAATCTTGTAAACCCGCCACGTGTTCCAGCAAATACGTAAAGTAGAAGCCTTTGCGCATCCCGATCTGGCTTCCTTTGAGGTGAGTTTGATTTCCGCTGAAATGTGGCCTTTATTTCGGACAGTTTCTCCACGCTCAATCTTGTTCAGTATGAATGTCATCCTTTTGCTTAAAACAGTATTTCCAAATTCATTCCAGATCAGGCCGAGGTTTAGGCTACCAACTAACGCTTAAATTGACAACCGAGAAAGTTGTAATCACTATGATGCCAGCACGCGGTTACGATATGACGCCCACAATGTATTCCCCTGACGGTAGAATATACCAAGTTGAATATGCTATAGAGACTGTAAAAAGAGGAACGCTGGCAATAGGAATTAAAGCAAGGGACGGCGTCATTATGGCCGTAGAAGAGGTACCACGCAAGCTACAGGTTTCAGGACTCACACAAAAGATATTCCAAGTTGACGATCATATTGGGGTTGCTGCCGCAGGATACATACCAGATGCAAGAACCCAGGTAGACGATGCAAGATCGTTTTCGCAGAGCCACAGGCTCATCTACGATATGCAAGTCGATGTTGATACGGTAGCAAAACACCTAGCAGACAAATGTCACCAATATACTCAGTATTCCGGAGTCAGACCATTTGGCGTCTCTTTGATAATTGCAGGAGTTGATCAGAGAGGAAACATGATCTACGTCACTGACCCAAGTGGAACGTTTGTATCGTATGCTGCAGTAGCAATAGGTGCAGGGGCGGAGGAGGTAAACGCGTTTTTGGAAAAGAACTACAAAGAAGACATTACAATTGAAGATGCTGCAGCGCTTGCAATAGCTGCGATTGACCTAAAGAGCGAATACAAGGACGGAGTAAAACACATCAAGATGGTCAGAATTACAAAGGAAAAGAAGATCCTTGAAAAAATTAGCGAGACCGATCTTGAGAAATACGCAAGTGCGGCAAAAACAAAGTTTCCAAGGTCATCCTAAAGCACCTAGGTACAAATTATACCGGACTTTAATCCATCTAAATGGGACTTGGTAGTAGTTACTGGAGTGAAGTAATTGAGGTTCTCAGGCAGATAATTCCAGTATATGATCGAGTGAACTCATACATCTCACTTGGAAAGGACGTAGAGCACAGAAATCGCGGAATTCGCGGTAGAGTCAGTCAAGGCGATTATATCCTTGATGCAGGATCCGGCTTTGGCAACATGTCAAAGACTGCAGAAAAATTGTGTGATGGAAACTTGACCCTTACACTTTACGATCCCTTAGTTCCAATGCTAAAGAACACTGGGATGTATTTTACAAAATCGCCAAGAATGGCGTGTGGTGTGTTTGAACACATCCCATTCAAGGATGGCCAGTTTGATGCAGTCTTGTGCGGTTATTCTCTGCGCGATGCAATTAATCTCAGAGTGGCAATATCTGAGATCCACCGGGTTTTAAAGAGCGGCGGCAGATTTGTAATTGTAGACCTTGGCAAGCCTGACAACCCCATAATACGTGCAGGCGTCTCGTTCTACCTAAGAGCCATTTTGCCCATAATTGCCTTTTCGGTTGGCGGACGATTGGGCCTCAAGTTCGCAACGCTTCATGGAACTTACAAAAGATGGCCGCAGAACAAAAAGCTGGAACAGCTACTACTAGAAAAATTCTCCCGCGTAGAATTTGAAAAAGATCTTATGGGCGGAGCAATAATGGTCGCAGCCTACAAATGAATCGAACACTGCTACTTGTAAATCTCACAGGTCTTTTGATAGGAATATCATATGGTATCTACAATCCAATAGTTCCGATATTTGCAAAAAACGAGATCGGTGCCACATATGCAGAGCTTGGGCTCATTGGACTTGCAAACTTTATTCCATACATGTTCATTCCCGTGTTTGTAGGTATTCTTCTTGGCAAATTCAACAACTCTCATTTACTCTCAGTTGGCATAGTAATGAATTCTGCAGCAACCGTGCTCCTGTCCATAACAAAGACGGTTCCTGAAATAATGATGCTTCGCGCAATGACAGGTATTGCCCATGCGTTTTTTTGGCCCCCTGCACAAGCAATAATTTCAAACACAAGCTCTGAGGAATCCAGAGTAAAGAACATTGGCAAGTTTACCGGTTTTTTTGTATCTGGATTTATGATAGGCCCTCTGGCAGGAATGTTTCTTCTTGAAACGCTAGATGTAAGCTATAGGATGCTATTTCAGATTGCCACTTTTGTGATGGCATCTGCGATCATTTTTTCAATACGTGCATCGAGGACCGACTCTCCAAGACAGCATTCCAGATTTTCACTATATTCCATAAGAGAGATACGCAGATTTCCCCACGTTATTGCCATTCTGATTTATTGTGCATCGTCATTTGGGATGATTCTGACGATATATCCTGCATTCCTCAATGATCGGAATATGTCGGCACCTGAAATCGAGGTACTGTATTTTATTTTCGGAGCAGCTCGCGTCATTACACTTGCCATGACTGAACGGCTGGCAAAACGTACAGACGTGGTATTGATTGCTTCTACATTTTGCATCTCGGCAGGACTGATTTTGTCATTCTATTCAGAGTCAATCTGGATGTTCACAATAGCCATGTTGTTCATGGGATTTGGGTTCAGCATAACGTTCCCCCTTACACTTGAGATAATTCTAAAGAGGACAAAAAAGGAGAGAACAGGAGTCATGATAGGCGTGTATGAAACTGTTTTTGGAATAGGCTGGGCAATAGGTCCACTTGCGGCAGGCCTCATCTCCGAGTTCTCAGGCAATGCGACACCTTATGCGGTGTTTTTTGTTATTGGCATGGCAATCTCAGTGCTTGGAATGATGCGAAAAAAGATTCTAGCACCAGCAGGTAATGTCTAGCTTCTATAGTGTTTGGCAAGCCTTCCAAATCCAAAAAGCAATGCAATAGGGGCCACAAGGTAGATACCTACATTTAGTAGAATCAATCCGGCACCATATCCAATAACTTTGCTCTCAGAATCAATATCAACATGATTAAGAATCGACAACGTGGACAGCATTGGTGTTAGCATTATTTTGACTGACTCTTTGAAAGCTGGGTTCTGTCTTTCCCAGTCAGCAACAGTTGGACTAAACGAGTAATAGAACGCATTAAAGCTGCTCATAAACACGCTGCCCGAATTTGTTCCCATCAATGCATTGTCACGTATCTCTCGCAAACGCTGCACCTGTGGGGAAAGCTCTGAGCCGTATGCTGCAGTTGCAATCAGACATCCACCACCAGAGGTCTCATCTAGGACGCACATTCCGTTTTCCAGTTTGGTGCCAGGTCCACACTGCGACGGTACAGGTTCTGGTTCCGGCTCTGGAATTTGCAATACTTGGTAAACTGTTTTGCCTGCAAAGTTTCTATCAAACCATTCTTTGAATGCAGGTTCATTGTTGTATCGGTCGACATAATACTGTGGCTCCTTTGTCGGATCTGGAAATCCTGGAATGTGTGAGGTTTTTGGTTGTTGTTCTGACTTGGTAACAACACACACGCCGTTTTCAAGTACTGTGCCGGGTCCACACTGAGGTTCAGTTGAAGGAGGTAGAGGTGGAGGCTGCTGTGCCGGTGGTTGTTGGGTTGGCTGCTGTGGTTGCTGGGTAGGTTGTTGTGTAGGCTGCTGTGCCGGTGGTTGTTGGGTTGGCTGCTGTGCTGTTTGAGACTTCATAATATCAGCAGCAGACGGGATTACTGGAGAGCCATCAAGTGAGAAATCAAAGATCAGTGATTTACCAACATACGTTGGCTCGGCATCATAAATTATGGTTGCGTTATAGATTCCATTTCCTTGTTTAGCAGAATTAGATGCAAATGAACCCTTGGATGTGTCAAGCGGATTGATAACTAATATCGAGTCAAAGTCTGTTCTTCCACTGATTAGCGCTACAAATTCCCCTTTTGGACCATAAATTTTGACAGATACCATCTTGACTGCATGTTCCTCATCTGCCTTGCCAGAAAACACGATCGACTCACCTTTTTTGTACGAGGTTTTGTCGGTCTTAAACTCCACAAAGTTTGCATATGCTGGTAAAACAGCCATAGATGCGACTGCAAGTAGCATCAAAATGGCAAATAATGTCTTCAATTCAGAATAAAATCAACTAAATTATGCTTTAAGTAGATTGTGTATAAATTCACAGTTCCAGCTAGATAACTCTAGACACATTCTACGAAGCTTTATTTTTAGAGATGGTCAAATCTACCCATGCTACAAAATTCGCTAAACATACTAGGTAGTGAATGGATAATCATCATATTTGTAGCATTGATAGCTCTGCTTGGTACTAACAGACTGCCTGAAGTAACTCGAAAACTCGGAAAGGCCGTAGGACAATACAACAAAACCAAAGATGAGATTCAAAGCCAGATAAGAGGAGCAATGAATACAAATCTGAACATAACTGCTCCGGTGCAAAACGAAAGACAAAAGCTGGAATTTATCGCCAAATCACTTGGAATAGATTTTGCAAGCAAGACTGATGATGAGTTAAAGAAAACAATCTCTGAAAAAATGTCCACCAATACTGACAATACCGCACAAAAGGACTGAAACACACGTTGGTTAGAATCGCATTAAACAGAATATACAATATGAATTGCATTGATGGAATGCAATCAATACCTGCAAACAAAATTGATCTCATAGTCACAGATCCTCCGTTTGCAATAGACTTCAAGGCAACAAAGCAAAACTACAACAGGACAGCATCTCGCGTAATGCAGGGATACAATGAGATCAAACAGGAAGAATATTCTGATTTTACGTCAAAGTGGATGTCACATGCATTCAGAATTCTCAAAGACTCTGGTAGCATGTACGTATTTTCCGGATGGAATAACCTAAAAGACATACTAAATGCGCTAGACAACGTCGGATTCACCACCATCAACCACATCATCTGGAAATATCAATTTGGAGTGGTCACATCAAAAAAATATGTCACATCACATTACCACTGCATTTATGTCTGCAAGAATGTAAAGAAGAGACGGTTTTACCCATTTAGCAGATTCACAAAGAATCAAAAGACACCGGAAGGCCGCAGTCTGCACTACAAAGACAAGGAGGATGTATGGGAGATAAAGCGAGAGTACTGGACAGGGGACCAAAAGACGCCGACGAAGTTGCCAGCAGAGATTGTAAGAAAGATTCTTGACTATTCCAGCAAGGAGGGTGATGTTGTGTTTGATCCATTCCTTGGCTCCGGTCAGGTAGCAATGATCAGCAAGATGATGAAGAGACGATACATTGGTTTTGAAATCGTCAAAAAGTACTACGACTTTGCTGTGAAGCGACTTGAGAGTAATACCTATCGCGTAAAGGCTGCATGACAAAAAGAACAGAAGTAGGACTTGCGTCCCCGCTCCTTGTGACTTATCTGTATTCCATCTTGCTCTTTATGCGCTTGACTTCTGCCATCTCATCTTTCAGATGCCTTGCCAGCAGTCGTTCAGATTCTTTTTTGTGCTTCCAATAAGCATTAAGAACTGCCTGTCTGCTTTTTGCGCGTTTTAGAGCTGCTTGGTATTTTTTGTGTATTGAAACTACGGCTCTTCCATAGCTTGCAGCACTATTTGCCATGACATATAACAATAGATTCTGATAGATAACTTGGACAAGTTTACCATATTATCATAATTACTGAGTTAAGGTTGACTAGACATCGGCAGGTAAACACCGGTACAGGCTTGCAATATCAACATGTATGGCCACCCACCAGACCACCAAACAATAAATCCATAGTACACCCAAATGGGTGTGAGATAGTTGAAGTATTCCTGCCCCAAATGCAAATCTGCGCTCAAAGTACAAAAAACATTCAACAAGATGTTCATGATCACCTGTACGGGCTGCTCCCTGCAGGATATTGTAGGATATATGAAGAATCTAGACGAAGTGTATTTGGAGTTTCTTGCAAGATACGATCAGGGTGAGACACCGGATGTAAAGAAACTCAGTTTAGAACTGCAAAATTCAGGAATTGTGCGAGATAAAAAAGAGATAGAAACAATGATCGGCTCTGCTAAACCAGAGCTGATCACAAAGGAGATATTGTTTTCAGATAGTGACTATATCTCATATTACAAGCAAATAAGCTCACATGGTCCGAAGGTGGGTTCCCCAGTAGACAAGTTTGGCTTTGATCAGAAGATATCGACATATCTAAAAGATAGGGGGATCACAAGACTATATCAATTTCAGGAAGATGCAATAAAGGAGATAATGTTTGGTCGCAATGTGATAATAACTGCACCAACCGCATCTGGCAAAACAGAGGCATTTTCAATACCCGTAATTCAAAAGATCCTAAGCGCAGGCAAGATGGGTGGAATTCAAGCAGTGTTTGTATACCCCACAAAAGCACTTGCGCGCGACCAGTTACCAAAGATCCAAGACATGGCAAAGGATACAGGAATCACCGTCCAAGTCTTCGATGGGGATACAAAGGAGAGTGAGCGAAACAGCATACTGGATGCGCCGCCACAGATAATCATCACAAACTTTGATGTGCTACACTATCACATGATGTACAGAACACGGTTTGCCTCTCTACTTAGCACCGTCAAATTCCTTATAGTTGATGAAACACATGTTTACTCGGGAATTTTTGGATCCAATGTACACTACATAATAAAACGTCTCAAACGCCTTTGCCGGAAATTACAGTTTGTTGCCTCTTCAGCCACACTTGAGAATGCAAAAGAGTTCTGTGAGCAGTTGTTTGGTACCGACATGCATCTAATTGAGGGGCACGGGAAAAAAGGAAGCACCGACTTTGTAATGATATTTCCCACACTAAGAACACAAAGAGCTCTAATGGTGGATTTGCTTGAAAAGCTGACAAAAAAGAAGCACAAGACGATGGTGTTTAGCAACTCACATCTAAACTCTGAGCTTGTTGCAATGCAGGCAAAGAAGAAAAGAATAGACATCAAGGTGCATCGTGCAGGACTAATGGCAAACTATAGGAGTTTTGTAGAAAAGGCGTTCAGGGAGGACAGACTTTTGTCAATTTCATGCACGCCAACACTTGAGCTTGGAATAGACGTAGGCAATGTGGACGGAGTCATATCATCTACAATTCCTGTCAATAGACTGATGCAGCGGATTGGTAGGGCCGCAAGGAAAGGCCAGGGCGGGTTTGCCTTTTTGGCGCTTGGAAACGATCCGATTTCACAATACTACAAAAATCATCCAGATGATTATTTTGAAGACGTTGAAAAGTCATACATAGATCCAAAAAACCCGTTTGTCGAAGAATTCCACGTGCTTGCGATGGCGTGCGACAAACCCATTGCAATGCATGAAATGCCAGAACATGCAGATATCATCAAAGGGCACCTTTATGAAGGAAGGCTGACCCTGCAGGATAACCGATATGTGCCAAACTACACGGCAATAAGAAAGATACAGGAAGAATACAGCATTCGCGGCATCGGCAAGTCTATAGACATCTTTGTTGGCGACAGAAAGGTAGGCGACAGGGTTTTGCCCATGGCCCTTGAGGAGCTGCACCAATCGGCAGTGTATTTTTTGGCAGGAATACGATACAAGGTACTAGAGTTTGACTACCCCAGCAAGCAGCATGCCAAGCTTACTCCACTGCCAAAAAACTATCCATACTATACAAAAGCACTTACAGAAGAATGGCCACTAATAGAGACCATCTATGACAGACGACGAGCATTTGGAATAGAGGTCTGCTTTTGTAAGCTTCACATACAAAAGCGAGTGTATGGATACTCCAATATCGAGCTTGGACATGAGGTGACACAAGGACAAAAAATCCTGCTCGAAAAGCCACTAGAATACGACTTTGTCACAAAAGGAATTGTCATACATGCTCCAAGGCCGCAAAGTCAGATCAGTTGTGTTGAAAATCCAGAATATGTAGAAGCAAGCGGATACCATGCAACAGAGCACGTAATCATAGAAGGAAGTAACATGGTTACAGGCGGAGTCTCACAAGATCTTGGCGGAATATCTCTTGGAACATCAGGTCTCATATTCATATACGATGGCGCAATTGGTGGAAACGGTGCCAGCAAGGCACTATATGATAGGCTTGAAAAGGCGTTTGAGCGGAGCTTCTCAATTGTGAGCGAGTGTCCATGCAGCGGAGAATCAGGATGCCCAAGATGCACGTTTTCCTACAGATGTGGAAACAACAACGAGTATTTGCACAAAAAGGCAGCACTTGAGATATTAAAAAGAGTTATCGACGGCGAGCATACGGATGTTACTGAACCCATTGAAGGTGACAGACCTCTTGTCTGAGTTCAGACCGAATTTCTATTCTTCAGTCCTTCATTGAGAATCTGGTTTACCAGTTTTGAAAAACTGATGTTGTTGTTTTCCTTCATCAGCTCGTATTGTCTTTCTTTTAGTCTCCTGTTTAGATCTATATCCATCGCTATTGTGACACGAATCCAGTCTCGCATCATAGGCAAAACATCCCTGATACAACATAGCGAAACTGAAAAAAGAAATATTTGGTGTGGTGCTCACTCATGCATTTGCCACCCAAGATCTTGCAGATATGGTTTTCAGTCCACCATACATACATGTGTGGATCACATCAGATATTACATTCTTACATACTCTGCAAAATTGTTCTAGTGGTTTTCTGCATTCGGAGCACTTGGAGGCAGTAATTAGCACGCCTCCGCATCTCCTACAACTTTCGTCTGGCATTTTGCAACCACCTAACGCTCGATTGGAGTTTTGAGACGATGTCTTTTTGTATTTTTGTTGTATCAAACATTTTCTTTCACCTTACTCCACTTGGATCTGTTTGCCTGTCGGCTTGTCTTCCAGTGCAAACGTTACCTCCAGTACGCCATTTGAGTATGTTGCCTTTGCCGAGTTTTCATCGACTTTGTATTTGAGCGGTATTTCTACACGGTATTTGCGTTCGCCTCTCTCTGCCGATATGTATGCCATTCTATCCTGAACGGTTAACCTGATGTCTTGCTTTTCAACACCCGGCATCTCCGCTATGAGTTTGAGTGTCTTGCTTTTTTCATCTAGGACGTCATCAACAAAGGGCTCCATTACCGGAGGCTCCATTGTATGACTCAAACTATTATGGGTCTCGTAATTTGGCCTCACCATAAATGCGTAGGATCTCATGGATCCAAAATTTCTCCACGTGTCCTCAAACATGTCATCCATGTCAAAAAAACGGTCTGACATTCTTTGAAGCGTTCTGTTTATTGCTCTAATATCGCTGTCGAACCACATATTCGATCACATGTATGTCATATACATGACAAAATATAAGAATTTCCATAATAATTGTGTAAAATTACTATAACAGGATAATATTACAAAGATTTAATAATATTACATATTATACATCCTACCGGTGAATTTATGACAGCACCACAGATAGTCCTTCTAAAGGAAGGCACTACTCAAACAAAAGGCAATGATGCCCAAAAAAACAACATAAGCGCTGCAAAACTGATTGCCGAACTAGTTAGAACCAGCCTTGGTCCAAGAGGAATGGACAAAATGCTGGTGGACACATTAGGCGATGTCACCATCACAAATGACGGTGCCACGATTCTAAAGGAGATCGACGTGCAGCATCCTGCTGCAAAGATGATGGTGGAGATTAGCAAGGCAACAGATGTGGAGGTTGGCGATGGCACCACTTCTACAGTTGTGCTTGCAGGTGCACTTCTTGAAAAGGCAGAAGAGCTCATAGGTAAGAACGTACACCCAACCGTCGTCGTTGATGGTTTCAAAAAGGCAGCAGAAAAAGCCGTCGCGGAACTACGACAGATAGGCATCAAAGTAGATCCTACAGACAAAAAATTCCTCAAAAAAATTGCAACAACCACACTGTCCTCAAAGCTGGTTTCATCAAACTCGGATGAGCTGGCAGACATTGTAGTTGACGCAGTCTTGTCTGTAGCAGAAAGGGTTGGCGACAAATACAAAGTAGATATCGACAACATCAAAGTGGAAAAGAAAGGTAGTGCTTCCATACGAAACACCAAACTCATTCATGGAATCATCCTTGACAAGGAGGTGGTTCATGGTAGCATGCCAAAACGCATCGAGGATGCAAAGATAGCCCTCCTCAATGCACCGCTTGAGATAGAAAAGACAGAGTTTGATGCAAAGATAAACATCAACTCTCCAGAACAGATGCAGATCTACATAGATGAGGAGAACAAGATGCTACGCAAGCTTGTTGACAAAATAGTGGCAGCAGGTGCAAACGTAGTCCTGTGCCAGAAGGGTATTGACGATATGGCTCAGTACTATCTTGCAAAGGCAAACATCCTTGCTGTCAGAAGGATAAAGGAAAGCGATCTTACCAAGCTTGCAAAGGCAACTGGAGCAAGAATTGTCACCAATATCAACGAGCTGTCTGACAAAGATCTTGGTTCCGCAAAGACAGTTGAGGAAAGACAGGTGGAGTCTGACAAATGGGTCTTCATCGAAGGGTGCAAGAACCCAAAGGCAGTATCCATTCTGGCCCGTGGCGGCTCGCAAAGAGTGGTAGACGAGGTAGAACGCTCCATCCACGATGCCCTCATGTCGGTAAAGGATGTCGTAGAGTATCCCCATGCCCTAATTGGCGGCGGGGCAGCCGAGTCAAGAGTTGCGGCAAAAATCAGAGAGTGGGCAAACTCACTCGAAGGACGCCCACAACTAGCAGCGCAAAAGTTCGCAGAAGGTCTTGAGACCATTCCGTTGGTTTTGGCAGAAAACGCAGGAATGGATCCGCTTGACACGCAGGTGCAACTTAGAGCAAAGAGCACCTCAGGAAAGGCAACCTTTGGTATCGACGTAATTAACGGCAAGGTAGCAGACCTTGAGCCACAAAACGTCTACGAGCCCCTGGCAGTAAAGGAGCAGGTGGTAAACGCAGCAACCGAGGCAGCCTGCATGATTCTGCGAATAGATGATGTCATTGCGGCATCAAAGTCATCAGGTCCAAAAGGTCCAGCATCCCCACCTGGAATGGGAGATATGGGCGGAATGGACATGTAACTTTTTTTATTTTTTATTTTACAATTTAATTATGAGTTAGATTCAACAAACATATGCAAAAAGTGGCCCTAGTAACGGGCAGTTCAAGTGGGATAGGTTTTGAAACATCGATTGCTCTTGCAAAGGCAGGCTACCACACGTATGCATCCATGCGGGATACGAAAAAAGCAGACAGTCTTTTGCAGATTGCAAAGAAAGAAAAACTGCCAATCTCAATCATACCGCTTGACGTCGATAGTGAAGAGTCCGTAAATGCGGCAATAGATCGTATCGTAAAAGAAAAACAGAGAATCGACGTGCTTGTAAACAATGCAGGATACGGAATATTTGGCTGTCTTGAGGATCTGTCCGTCGAGGAGTTACGGCAGCAGTTTGAGACTAATTTTTTTGCAATCGCAAGAATCATCAAGAAGGTGGCTCCAATCATGCGGAAACAGAAAAGCGGTCATATCGTAAATATTAGCTCCGTTGCAGGAAGAATAGGATTTCCCGGAACGCCGGCATACATTAGCTCCAAGTTTGCCCTTGAGGGCCTAAGCGAGTCACTCAGGTATGAGCTTGCGCCTTTTGGAATCAATACCATAATTATAGAACCTGGAGTCATCAAGACCAATTTTTTCAACTCGATGAAAATGCCGGCAGACCAAAAGCCGGACTCTCCATACAAGGACATAACGGACAAGGTCATCGGCGGCATAAAGATGATGGCAGAAATGGGAACGCACCCAAAGGAGGTTGCAGACACCATCATAAGAGCCATAAACGATAAAAATCCGCTTCCACGTTATCCTGTCGGAAACGACGCAGTAATGTTCCTTGAGGCAAAAAAGATGAAGACGGACTTGGAATTTGAAAACTATCTAAAAAAAGAGTTGTTCTAGAATCAAGACTTGTCAAGACTCACTCGTCGGTTAAATTGATATACTCTAGCCATTCAGTTTTTATCAAAGTCCTCAATTGAGACCAAGTGATGAATTATGAAATGGAAAACACTAGAACATAATGGGATAATCTTTCCGCCTGATTACGAAAGCAGGGGGATACAGGTAAAGATCAAAGGTCAGCCAGCAAAACTCAACCTGCTGCAGGAGGAGATGATATACCAATGGGCAAAAAAGAAGGATACACCGTATGTAAAGGACGAGGTATTTCAGAAGAATTTTGTTGCAGACTTTGCTGCCACGTTTGATGGTAAATACAAAGACCTTAGGATTTCGGACATAGACTTTACACATGCTTTCAAGATAGTAGACCAAGAAAAGGATGCCAAACTGCTAATGTCAAAGGAGGAGAAAAAATCGATTGCACAAAAGCGCAAGGAGTTGCGGGATAAGATGAAGTCGATTTACGGCAAGGCCATTCTTGATGGGAGTGAGGTTGAGGTTGCAAACTATATGGCAGAGCCACCTGGAATATTCATAGGAAGAGGCGACCATCCACTGCGCGGAAAGTGGAAGCCAAAGATAACGCAAAAGGACGTGATTTTGAATCTTGGTGAAAATGCCAAAGTTCCTCCAGGAGACTGGAAAAAGATAGTACACGAGCACGACTCTATGTGGCTTGCATGTTGGGATGACTACATATCAGGCAAGATCAAGTATGTGTGGCTTGCAGATACTGCAGGGCTAAAGCAGGAGCGAGACATGGCAAAATACGATAAGGCTGCCAAGCTTGGAAAGGAGATTAAAAAAGTCGAGGAAAAGATAATCGCCGGAATGAAATCAAAGGATCCCAAGATTGCCAAGATTGCAACCGTTTGCTATCTGATTTACAGGACGTCGATGAGGGTAGGAGACGAAAAGGATCCGGACGAGGCAGACACTGTAGGTGCCACCACACTAAGAAAGGAACATGTCAAACTTGGGAACGACTCGATACACTTTGATTTTCTTGGAAAAGACTCAGTCAGGTGGCAGGAGACCATCAAAGTACAGGGAACGGATATGATGTTTTATGAAAATCTCAAGAAATTCATGGCTGCAAAATCAGAAAAGGATGAGATATTTGACGGAATTACATCAAGACATGTGAACGCGTTTTTGGGTAGCATAGTAAAAGGAATGACTGCCAAAGTTTTCAGAACGTACCTTGCTACAACGCAGGTAAAGGAGTATCTAAAGGACAAGCTCAACGTAAAAAACAAGAGCCCAAATGAAAAGCTCTACATTGCAAAGATGGCAAACTTGCAGGCTGCGATGATGTGCAATCACAAACGCACTATTCCAAAAAACTTTGAGGCAACGCTTGATAAAAAACGCCAGACGCTAAAGAGTCTCAAGGATGCAACACCCAAAACAGACAAGCAAAAGGAACGACTAAAGGAGCGCGAAGAAAAGCTCAAGCTTGCAATCGACCTTGCAGAAAAAACACGCGATTACAACCTTGGAACGTCGCTTCGAAACTATATCGATCCGCGGGTGTTCAAGGCGTGGTCCGATGAAGTCAAAGCAGATTGGGAAAAGCTATACACTGCATCGCTGCAAAGAAAATTTCTGTGGGTAAAGAATGTCAACGTCAAGTGGAAGGATATAGTAGCACAATAAGTCACATTTTTGAGCCGCAGTTGGGACAAAAGTTACCACCCGATGCCCTGCCGCATGCATGGCATCTTTTCTTTCTCATCCTGAACACATAGAACGGTACGAAAAGCAGAGGCAAAAAAAAGAAGAATATACCAAATTGAAGCAGGATCGCCGAAATTGCAAGTGACGATATGACGGCTGCTGCGGTAAGAGGCCATCCGGACCATCTCATAATTGGGAAATTGGTGTTATGCCAAATAAAATTCTGATCGTTTGGGAATCATTTAATTGCACCATAAAATTAGCCCGTTTTAGTGCCGGGGTAGCTCAGCCTGGTTAGAGTGCCAGTCTTCTATCCCTCCGATAAAAGGGCATTACTCATAATCTGGAGGTCGTGGGTTCAAAACCCACCCCCGGCATACACAAAAAGTACAAAACCCGACGTGCCGCACTATACTGCTTGAAGCAAAAGACCAGTTCAGTAAGCAAGGAGACCATTCACCAGTTGGATCATAAGATCAAGCTGATCAAAGGCCAGATGAGGAAAGAATTCTCAAAAAAGAACTGCGAAATCATTGAAAAATACGATGTTGCCATGGTAAACGCTAGTATCCAAAAGCCAACGAGATACCTGCATATGAACAGGCTTTTGAGTCTGACACACAGACTAAACAAAGACTGGGATAGGACAACAAAAGAAGACATTGACAGAGTCATTTTTGAGATAATGGAGACGTATTCGAACAGTGGCAAAGACACAGAATACACATATGATCATAAAAAAGTTCTAAAGATTTTCTTTAGATGGCTCAAGTTTGGTAATCGAAGTTACACAAGAGGTAATTACGTCATCTGGAAGGGAAGTATCACTAGTTTCTTTGATCAACCACTGGATGTGTCTTTAGTATTAACTGGTAAAGATCCTAGCAGTAAGGTGGTTACATTCACCAAGGAGTACATATACAATCTCTATCCAGATCAGACCCAATACATTGATAGAATGTTAGACGATGTTAGTAATTTTGATACTTGCGGATATAAACTAGAAAGTGTATAATTGAGCAGGTAGATGGAATTTTAAGCGAAATGTTATGGTTACACACTTTAACCACAGCTCATTTAGTTTCAACGCACATACCAAATCGTATACATACCATTTGGTATATGATTACGTCAACGATTCCAGTTGGAATTTTAGATAATCTCGTAGTATTTTGTCTCGAATGTAGTATTTGCCATCTTTTTTGAGTATCAAGTCTGCATTTGACAGTGGTTCGATATATCTTGGAAGTTTGGTGAGTGGTGTGTCTATTGCCTTTGCAAGTTCGGATATGGAGCATTCGCCCATTGAGGCCAGAACTTGGAGAATTGTCTTTGACATTGGTCCACTTTGAACCTCGCCTAGGTCTTCAGATAGCATATATTCCGCATAGAGTTTAAGTGACCCTAAAGAGTCAGTCAGGCTATGTTTGTACTCGTCTTCTATGCGAGTTTTAGGATTCCATCTGTCTGCCAAAGCCATAAGATAGAATGGTTGGCCGCCAACTAGATCAAATGCCTTCTTTGATACAGCATTGTTTGACTTGAGATTTCTTGCTTTAAGGTAGGCGTTGAAAAGCTTGATCGAATTCTCCTCATTCATTTCTTCGACCTTTAGAATCTGAAAATGGACAAAAAGTGACGACTCGCCACTTCCTAGTATGTTCTCTAACATATGGACTCGTGAACCACTGATCACAAACGATACATTGTTTCCTCTTTGCTGTATGACGCTTCGAAACAAGCCAAAGATGTCCTTCAATCCAGGGTACCTATTCAGCTTGTGCAGATCCTGAAACTCATCTAGTATGATTACAAATTTCAGGCTGCTTTTATCCGCAAATGCGGTAGGAGTCTGCAAGACAGACAAGAACAATGAGCTGTAATCAGATACCTGCGTTTCACCAAATTCCACTGAAGGTGCGATTATACCGTCTGTACTAATACTGGCACTGACACTTTTGATCTTTTTAGATGCCAGGGCGTCCTTGATGTGGGAAAATATTTCAAGTGACTTGGACGTTTTGGTGCGGATTTTAGCAGAGGTATT
>JAWCRP010000017.1:0-17223 GCA_038869175.1 Candidatus Nitrosotenuis sp.
AAGTAGTAATTGGTCATCAGGATTTGATGGAAACTCTTTTCCTGTGTGTTTCTGGCAAATCTCCCTATACTGCGATATTACGGCGCGAAGCGACTGTTCATTAAGTTCGCTATCCAAATGAACTCCTTGCTTTCTTTTTGCTTCCTCCAAGATTTCATCAAATTTTTTATCGTTAACACCAAACACGACTTTTCCAAATAACTGTATGAATCTCCTGTAGGAGTCAAGTGCAAATCGCGGATTTGATGTCTTTTTGGCAAGGGCCTCAACTGTTACATCATTTAATCCTAAATTCAAAATCGTGTCCATCATGCCGGGCATGGATATTGCCGCACCTGAACGAACCGAAACAAGCAGCGGGTTGTCTTTGGAGTTCCATTTCTTACCCGTCTTTCTTTCCAGCTTGGCTATGTTTTTTTTCACTTCTGGCCAAAGCGCCTTTGGGAGATTCTTGCCATTCTGATAGTATGCTTTGCAGACCTCGGTAGTGATAGTAAATCCTGGAGGTACGGGAAGCTTTAGCTGCGTCATCTCACAAAGTCCTGCCCCCTTTCCGCCTAGCAATTTCTTGTTCTTGCCGTCTCCTTCATCGAAAAAATAAACCATTTTCATTATTTTATCACAGGATTTTTCTATCAATTAGAAGGTGTTTTAAGCTTATCCCCCACAAAATCCCAATAGACGGGCAAACAGAACCTACAAGGTTATGTAATACTAATTGCATAGTATACTGTGGTCAGACCTTACGATCAGATAGAGCGCGACGTAATACATCTGGTGGTAGAGAAAACACTATACGGCATAAGCAAAGAAATATGTGATCTTGTCGGAACGAGATTAAAAGAAAAATATGGCTGTTATTTTGACAGCTGTCTTGATCGACCTGAATATCTCTTGGATGTTCTTGAAGGCATATATGGCAACGCTGCAAACGCAATCATCAAAACAATACTTGATGAGTTAGAACACCTGTCGATAACTCCAAAGATTGCACAATTCCAAACAAAGTTAACAAGTCATGCAAACTAGGCCTCTGCAAAATCCAATGTACAAATACCTCCTGTTCTCTTTGATGACAATATCCGGTATTGTGATAGTGACAAATCTACTTGGGCATTCAACTGCAAACTCTGTAGGGTATGTCATGTATGGCGTATTGCCTGCAATACCGTTGGTTTTAGCGTTACTTAACGTCCAAAAATTCAGAATGTCTGGAAAACACGGTTTTGCATGGATTATTTTTGCCGGTGCATTAGCCTCGCGTTTTATTGCAGAACAGTTATGGACTGTATATGATAAGGTGTTTGAAATCGATCCGTGGCCATCTGAGGCCGACTTTTTCTATCTGTTGTTTTATGGGCTGTTTGCAGCATTCTCAATTCTATATCTAAAGCCGTTTATGACGTCCATAAATAGAAAGAAAATTGTAGTATCAATTGCAGTCTCTGTTGCCATATTTGCTCCAACAATGTTCCATATGGTTTCAATATATGAAGAACAATGGGAGGTAAAGTACAATGACATCATAATCGGAATGTTGTATCCTATTTCGGATTCGATAGTGATAATTCCAACTGTTATCGCATTGATGTTGTTTTTTGAAGGCAAAGTCAACTTTTTTTGGAGCGCTATATTTGTCGGTATATTATGCTTGATTGTATCGGACACTCTGTTTTTGATGGAGGAGATTGATTCCACCTATGAGGTTGGCCATCCGCTTGATATTGGATATTTCTCTACGTACGTTTTATTCAGCTTTGGTCTATACCATAACATGAAGGTGTTTACAATACCGAAATCACGGTTCAGAGAATCTGATCTTAGATAGCACGCTTAATTCCTGCTGCAAACTCGTCTATTATTTTAGTCCAATTTGATGCCTTTATGATTCCTGATGCGACAAGAATGCCATCAGAACCAAGCTCTAATGCCTTTCTCACATCATTGCCACTAACTAATCCTGCACCGCAAAGAAGTTTTGTGTTATTTTTTGCGTTTTTGATTGCAGCAACTGCATTTGTTATTAGCTCGGGTTTTTCATTTGATACTGCTTTTCCTGAACCGATAAGCTCTGGTGGCTCTATTGCAATGTATGTCGGATTTAATTTTGCATACTTTGCGGCTTCTGCCACATTTTTTACACACACAACTGAGATCATGTCTAGTTTTTTTAGCCTCAAGACAAGTTCTGATATGTCTTTTGCTAAAATCCGATGTTCACTGTGATTAATTAAGGAACCGTCTATCTTTGATTTTTTCAAAATCTCTGGAATTACAAATCCTGTAGTGCTACCGATCTTTGCATTGTCTACATGTTGTGCAAGAAGTGGACCTGAGTAATTATTCATGGATGCAAGAAGATGATGAGGTGGCGCAATTGCTATTTTGATTTTATACTTTTTTGCAATTTTATCTGCGACATCTGCAAGCTTTGCTGCCTTTGCGCCTGCAATCTCTTCATAGTTTTTGTAATTTATGATAAACAAGTACTTTGTTACAATGAATTTTCTGCATTATTTATTGTTTTAATGGAATTAATTGGTGCGGGTCTGCACTTATTGGAAATCCTCGCCTTTATTCTAGCTCCAAAAGAACTGATCAAGTCCAGTCTGCTTTGGCCTACCGACCATCTTATCAAAGTCAAGATCCATTGATGATGTAATCTGATCAAGTGTGGACTCCATAAACTCCATGTATTTTTCAGAGTCGATTTCATCTTGGCGCGCCATTTCAACTGGCTTTACACCCGGTTTATTGATTATTTTTACGTACGATATGATGTCACCACGCTTTATTTCGCGTTGCTGCTCTAGGAGTTTTGCTGCCCTTATGTGCTGGGGAACGGTTTTTTCATATTCGTTTGGCGCCTTGCTGATCATTACATTAAACGCAAGTTCTGTAATTGGTATTTTTTTTTCTTTTACCTTCGTTGCGCATTCTGAAATCTTACTGCTAATCTTTTTCTTTGCAGCTTCAAAATCATCCGCAGTTTCAACCTTTGATAGAATATCTAGTAATTCGTAGAACAGATTTCTGATGAATGGTGGCGTGTGGGATTTTTTACCCGTTAATCCCTTGACATCGACTTTGCCTTCCTTTGTCACACCTAGATAGTTTTTCTTTCTGTTACTTAATACAACATAGCGATATTCTTTATCTACTTCCAAATCCACCCCGTGATCGTTTTTTGCACTTTCAATTATTCTAGCTATTTGTTCCGGAGTCGGATTTTTGATAAATAAGCTGTCCGTGTCTGAGTACAGAACCTGTATGTTGCTTTCTTGACACTTCTTAATGGTATCCATAATGATATGTCTTCCAACAGCTGTAGTAGCTTCTGCAGCCGGAAGAAAATAAAGTGGAAAGATTTCTGCACCCATAACACCATAACTTGCATTTAGAATTACTTTAAGCGCTTGGCTTACTACAATATACTGTTCTTTTTCTTCTTGTGTTTTTGCTTTCTTTGCTAAATGTTTGTAATAATTAACACGTAGATCACGTAGTGAACCAATTAACATGGATGTCAAACCATTATGTTTTGTACATACCCAATGATTTGTATCTGGAATTGCGTTTTTCTTACATTCCTCATGAGAACACCTTATTGTTTCATACGAGAGATTTCTTACCTTAATGATGCTGGGATACAGCGAATTACCCGTAACTATGACTCTGCCATTCCGTCTAATGATAAGCGTGGTGTTGTTTGTGTTGGCACACCAAACCATTCCTTTGTATTGCTTTTCATGTATGTGTTTGTGTTGTCTTGAAACAACAAATGATGCACGTTTCTGTCTAAACCCTGATAATACACAGTGGTAGTAAACTGTTTTTTTATTAAAACCATTACTGACTCGTCTAGTTATACTGCAATTATATCCTACTTTAAGGGCAATTAATTGAAAATCATTTGCAAGATTTTTGTTAACTGTGGAATATGTAATTTCACCACTTTTAGTAACACTACCGTCTGAATCAATTAACCCCTTTAGCAAAAATTGTAGATTTTCTTTTGAATAACTATGGTAGACGTTAGGTACTTGCCGATCCCGACTATGTGTTTTTCCATTTAGATGCTTTTTTACTGCATTGACAAATTTTACATCATTAATAGATATGACTACACTGTTTTTGTTTTTTTCATATCGTATCTTTGGTCTTAATCCAAGTTTTTGGATTATGTAATATAATTTATCAATTTTATCAGTATTTTTTAAATTTTCGTAAATTCTGATAGACCTTTCACTTAGATGTCCGTCGCCTAAAAATCTACCAAAAAATTCAAGCCAATAGTCTGCTCTAAAATTGTATCCTTCAATCTTTGTATTAATTATTTTTTTACCTTTCCAATTTCCGAAATAAGGTAATGAGATGTGATAGTTTTTGATCTTTTGAATTTTTTCTACGTGCAGTTTGTTGTTCCATCTCCAAGTATTACCTCCAATTTTTGTTTTGTAGACAATTCTATGATTCGGTGTAAAAAGAAAATCTAATTTTCTTGGAGTTTTTATTCTGTATATCTTACCATTGAAATCATACTTGAATATTCTCTTAATCCTGTCTTTTTCGACGTTTCCTGTTTTGAGATTGACGGTTAGAGCAATATCGTCTTTTTGTAATGTTAAATATGTTTTCCATCCCTCAGTAGTCAATATTTCAGTTTTAATATCAAAACACGCAAAATCCATAACTATTACCTGAAAATGAATTCCTTCTACAGGCTCAATCACCAATCCACCACGATATTTTTTATCTTTAATTATTGCCTCACTGATTACTCCTTGTGATCTGTTCTCAAGTTCTTCTCTCCTTGGAATCATTGCATTTCTCTGTCTGTGCTCATAGTACAAC
Organism: Candidatus Nitrosotenuis sp.; assembly: GCA_038869175.1. Taxonomy (GTDB): domain Archaea; phylum Thermoproteota; class Nitrososphaeria; order Nitrososphaerales; family Nitrosopumilaceae; genus Nitrosotenuis. The sequence goes on from JAWCRP010000017.1 coordinate 4,855, forward strand.
AAGCTTCGAATCCACTGCGATACGCCCATCCTTGCAATATCATCAACTGGCATTCTTGCGATTCTGGCAATTACTATGAGCAGATTCATCAAAAGGTCGTTGTTAAAGCTGGTGAGCTTGAGCGTAATTCTTGCATCATTATAGCAATAATTTGCAAGCTGATAGTTTGTCAGCCTATCAAGGTCTACGCCATAATCTATCTTTGATTCTCCCAACAATGCTTTTGTGACACTGTTTAACGAAAAATCAGTGTACTTGTGACTGAATGCGTAAATCTGGAACGACTTGTTTGACATTGTTCTATACAGATCAATGTGTACACCGTGTTTTAGCGTGGCCGAATCCCTCATCATGTATAGTGGGTTCTCAGAGTTTTCTAGGCCAAGTCTTTCTGCTCTATTGTACAGATACGGCATATCAAAATCATCACCATTGTAGGTAATAACAAATGGGTAATCTGATATTATCTTGAACGCATCCTCAATCATTTTTTTTTCATCCTCCTCTGCATAAAACACGATTTTGACATCTTGAGGCAAGTCATTTACTCCGTCACTGGATCCTGCCTTGCGAAGAACAAAGACCTGCTTCAAGTCATCAGAGCCTGCAAACCCAATTGCAGTCACTTTTTTTTCTGCAATCTTGGCGTCAGGAATCCTGCCAGTCTCTGATTCCACCTCGATATCAAAGCTCAGTCTCCTTATCTTTGGAATCGGCTGATTCAGGAGGTGCGCCCACTGTGTAATGTATTCTTGAAACTCTTTAACATCAACTAGCCCCTTTGTCGTGTTTGCATCAAGCAGGAGGCTCTTCATTGCAAGAGTTACATCATCGGAAAGCTCAAAATCATGAGATACTATCTTTCCGTTTTCTATCTTGTAGAATTTTCCAACTATGAGGTTATTATCATATAGGTAGTTCTCATAATACTTGATGTCTGATTCCCATGTCTCTATGACGTTTCTTATGCTTTTATCTGTCTGCGTTCCACCTATGGCAAGTGGATCTTCAACAATTATTTTTGATACGTTTTCTTCAACATCCTTGAGAAAGTTTTTGCGTTTTACAGTTTCAATTTTTATAACATCGCTTCTTGATGCAAGAAACTTTAGCTCTTCTGGTTTTAGTTTGGAATAACAGTATGGCTTGTGTCCAGTATCATCCGTCCACAATTCTATCTTTTGTGTTTCCGGATTGTAGAATTTGAGAACCGCTGCCTGTTTTTGACTGTCGTATGTTGCCGAAACAAGAAGTGATGGCGGCAGTGATTTTATCTGAGGTTCCTGCGACACACCTTTACACCTTTGACTCGTCTAAAAGAAGCCTTGCCCACCTTTGTATCCTTTCTTTGTCAAGCTTGACTATCTCAACTCCTGCCTCTTCTAAAAGATCATAGTCGGTTTCAGGGTATGAGTCAAGACAGACAAATTTTTTGATTCCTATCGTGATTGCCATCTTGGTGCATTCAAGGCACGGAACAAACGTAGTGTACAGAATAGCTCCTGTAATTCCCGCCTCTATTCCCATTATGGCGCAATGCATTATGGCGTTTGCCTCTGCGTGATTACATAGACATCTATCAAGTGATGCGCCTGACTCGATCTTGCCTTCCATTCTCAACATGCATCGTTTGCAGCCGCCCTCATAGCAGTTTTTGATTCCAGGCGGTGTCCCATTATAGCCTGTGGCAAGCTGTCTGTTGTTTCTTACTATTACTGCGCCCACCTGTCTTGTCATGCAATTTGAGCGTAGTTTTGCAAGCTCTGCTTGTAACATAAAATATTCATCCCAATCAGGTCTCTCAAAGCTTGGTTTCACAACTAGAACACAATGTAATTGATATTTTAGTGGATCTGTGCATTTGTAATTCTGCCTTATTTGTAGTTGAGCTATAAGCTACATTCAACTACACGAAATGATAAAATGCGCAGATCGGCGTAACTGATATGTTTGACTGAATACCTAGAACACAGATTCATACGTCCAAATATGGTGGAAGCTAGGCAATACCAGCTGGCATTGGCAAACCAAGCAAAGCAGGAAAACTGTATGATTGTTCTGCCGACAGGTCTTGGTAAGACTGCGGTTGCTTTGCAGGTTATAGCAGATTATTTGTTGCGCGGAACTGGTGGTGTTTTGTTTTTGGCCCCAACACGCGTTTTAGCAAACCAACATTATGAATTTTTAAAGAATAATCTGAATCTGGAGGACATTGCACTTCTTACCGGCGAGGATACGCTGGTAAAAAGAAAAAAGATGTGGGCAAACAGCGTAGTATGCGCGACGCCAGAAATAACAAAAAATGATCTTGATAGGGGCATAATATCGCCAGAACAGTTTGTTTTGGTGATATTTGATGAGGCCCATCGAACTGTGGGAGATTATTCTTATTCGTATATTGCCCAAAAAATGGGCGCAACAAATGCAAGAATTCTTGGCATGACTGCTACATTACCAAGCGAGAAGGAAAAGGCCACGCAGATAATTACAACTCTGAGAATAGCAAGCGTGGCAGAAAGAAATGACGACAGTCCGGATGTGAGACCGTACGTACAGCAGACAAAAACCGAATGGATTCACGTGGAACTTCCAAAGGAAATGAAGGAGATACAATTTTTGTTACGCAAGTCACTTGCCTCCCAGTATGATATCTTGCAAAGGTGCGGTTTAAAATTCAACGGAAGTCCATCACTGTCACAGCTTTTGAGGTCACGAGATTTTGTAATGAGACAAAACAGACGAGCTGCAAAACCATTATTCACTGCAATTCGATTGCATTATGCGCTTAACATACTAGAATCACACGGAATTACATCATTTTTGCGATTTTGTGAGCGAACGCGAGAAAAAAAGGGAGCAGGAATAAAGGATCTATTTGAGAATGACGCATATTTTATGCGTGCCTTCGTACTTGCAAAAGATGCTCAAAGTAAGGGAATTGAACACAGCAAAATATCAAAACTTGTAGAAATAATAAAATCAATTAGTGGTAAGGCTATAGTCTTTACAAGCTACAGGGATTCAGTTGAGATAATACATCAAAAACTCATTGAGATGGGCGTCAAGGCAACATTTTTGATTGGTAAGGCAGGAGAAACTGGCCTGAAACAAAAAACACAGATCGAAACAGTGCAAAAATTTCGCGATGGCACCTATGATGTTCTTGTTGCAACACGTGTTGGTGAAGAAGGTCTTGACATTTCCGAAGTAAACACGGTGATATTCTTTGACAACGTTCCAAGCTCGATTCGTTTTGTCCAACGAAAGGGACGCACAGGCAGAAAGTCAACTGGCAAGCTGGTGGTGCTGATTGCAAAAGACACAATTGATGAGGTCTATTATTGGGTGGGCCAAAGAAAGATAAAATCCGCACAAGGGATGGGAGATCGACTCTCAAGAGACCTTCAAAGACAGCAAAATGCTGGCAGCTCGGTACTTGATTCCTATTTCTAGGCTAATCTCTTGATTATGTGGTAGCCGAACTCTGTTTTGATTGGCTCTGAAATCTGTCCAATTGAAAGCTTGAATGCAGCTGCCTCAAATGGTTTTACCATCATTCCGCGACCAAAATAACCAAGGTCGCCACCCCTCTTTCCACTTCCTCGATCGGTAGACAGCTCCTTTGCAAGCTCGGCAAACTTTTCACCCTTCTTTAACCTCTCAAGTATTGCTATAGCCTGACTTTGTTTTTCAACTAGGATGTGTGCACACTTTATTTTTTCCATGCTTTGATCCAGAGTGATAATCTTTGAAATATTTACGTTCCCCATGATTTTTTCGTGGTAGGTATTATCTTCACAAAAGGTGCCTCTCCGGCTTTCCACGGATCACGCCTTACCCACTCAAATTTTTCAAAAAACTTTGCATAAATCCTGTCAAATTCTGCACCGCCTTCAATAATTTTGACCTTGCCTTGTATGAGTACTGCTTTATGGCCTCCGACTCTGTAGATATCTATTGTTACGGCAGCATGTGGATTTTCTTTGAGATTCTTGTATGTCTTTGTAGAATAATCGGTTGCAACATAAATAGAGTCATCATCAAAGATGTATGATACGGGTTTTACGTGTGGCATTTTGCCACTTGCAGTTGCAATGCGTGCCTCCTCAAGGGACGAAAGGAACTCTCTTTCTTTTTGTGTGAATTTGATCATCCAAAAATCCTTTCTCTAACCAGCGGAATTTTAGAATATACCATGTCACGAATTTTCATCTGTTCTTCTTCAGATGGCATGTTTTGTCTTAATGCTGCCACTGCGGCACTTGCCATGCCAAGTGCCATGCCCATTATCATTCCATAGACAAATTCTTTTGCATCCTTGACTTTGAGGTCGGACTTGCTTTTTTCCACCTCATCCATATATGCTGGAATCATTGCAATTGCACCATCCAGTGTCTGAACTATCAATTCATCTATCTGTTCATCGCTCATAAAATTCAATTTATAATTGTCTGTAATAAATTAGTGGTAAGAATACCGTTTTGTATAATAAAATACTGGTCTGATGTATGTGATCTTACCTAGAGCAGTTGAATATGATTTGGCATATGCGATAAAAATTAAGATAATACTTTTAACGCTGCCATTTTTATACAAAAACAATGTTTTCATATTTTAGCGTGGCCTCAGCTAATCTTGCTCTTCCGGCAGTAATTGAAAAATACAAAAATCTTCAAAAGAAAAAACTCGAAGTCGAAAGACTTGAGGCAAAACTAAACTCGCAAATGTCCGTCTCATTTAACATGGCTGATTATTTAACAATAAAACAGGAGTTAAATTCAGCAGTCACCAAGTTTTATCAAGCAGTTGAAGATCTGGAAAGCACTGGCGTTGTCCTAAAAAGCTTGGAAGAAGGACTGTTGGATTTCCCATCAAAGCGATTTGACGAAGAGGTCTGGCTCTGTTGGAAAGAAGGCGAAACCGAGATAAAGTTCTGGCATGAAAAAGATGTTGGTTTTATGGGGAGAAAACCACTCAGTGTAAGCGACGAGTCTCTTGTATGAGCTTATCCGTCTGGATGCGAGTAATCAGGATAAAGTTTCTTCTTGCCTCAGTAATTTCTGTATCATTGGGACTTGCAATATCCTACTGGAAAGTACAGAGCATAGATGTTGTGGAAGCGCTAGTGACTATGGGGGGAGTAATTGCACTTCATGCCAGCGTCGATCTACTAAATGATTTTTGGGACTACAAAAGAGGCATCGACAATGACACAAAGAGGACAAAGTTCAGCGGCGGAAGCGGTGTTCTTCCAGACGGACTTCTCAAACCAACTTCAGTTTATCGTGCAGGCATAGTTTTTCTAATTTTGGGTTCCCTTGCTGGAGTTTACTTTATTGTCATTTACGGATTAATAATTGCCATAATTCTTGGTTTTGCAGTATTTTCAATCTATTTTTACTCTACAAAAATTGTCGATGTCGGATTGGGTGAAATATTTGTAGCAATAAAGGGTGCGATGATCGTGTTTGGAAGTGTATACATTCAAACACAAACAATTGATTCTACAACTGTGATTTGTGGTGCAATAGCTGGGACCCTGTCCGCATTAGTTCTTTACATAACATCGTTTCCAGACTTTGATGCTGACAAGAAGAACGGCAGACGAACACTAATCATAATGCTTGGCAAAAATGCAGCATCAAGGCTCTTTTGGGCTTTTCCTGCAATTATTTACTCACTTGTGCTAACAGGGATTCTGTTTGAATTGATTCCTCTTTATTGCATTTTGGTATTTGTGACATTGCCACTAATAATTAAAGCAGGAATAACCCTGCCATCAAAGATGTATGATGTGGAACAACTTGTTCCAGTAATGAAATCCACCTTGTTGTTTAGTCGCATAACTGGTGTTCTACTCATAGCAGGTTTTTTGTTTGCATTTATAATCAATTGAAATAAATTTAAATCCCATGCGTCATTACTTGTGATACCTGGATTTGCAACTGATGCTGGGACGAAAAAATTCTCTGAACAGCATGGAATTGTACAAAATTTTCGCACAGTAAACGGTCTTTTTCTGTCAAATGTTGGTATTGGTACGTATCTTGGCAACCCTGACCCTCAAACTGACTTGCAGGTAACGGAGGCAGTCAAGCACTCTATTCTGTCCGGAATTAATGTGATTGATACTGCGATTAACTATCGTGCTCAAAAATCAGAACGTGCCGTGGGAAAGGCCATTTCAGAGCTTGTTGAGGCAGGCAAGATTGAGCGAAATCAGGTATTTGTGAGTACAAAAAATGGATATGTTACAAACGATGCCGACATTAAAGAAGAGTTTTGGGCATACATACAACGTGAGCTTGCAAAGCCTGGAATCATAGGTCCAAACGACATATCGTCTGGTTACCATTGCATGACAGTATCATATCTTAATGATCAGCTTGACAGAAGCCTGAAGAATTTAGGCCTTGAGTGTGTCGACCTTATGTACTTGCATAACGCAATTGAAGGACAAATTCAGGACATCACAAAAGATCAATTTATGAAAAATCTCAAAGATGTCTTTGGTTTGTATGAGCAAAAACGAAAAGAGGGAAAGATACGATTTTACGGAATGGCAACATGGGAATGCTTCCGAGTTACAAAAGATAACCCCCAGTATCTTTCCTTACAAGAAACAGTATCTGTTGCAAGACAGGTGGGTGGCAATGATCACGGATTTCGATTTATTCAAATGCCATACAACCTATATTATGATCAAGCATTTATGACAAAAAATCAACATGTCGATGGCGCAGATATGTCTGCACTTGATGCAGCAAGAAAACTTGGCATTGGCGTGTTCACTAGTATGCCATTAATGCAAGGCAGATTGCTTGCCCCTGGCACAATACCTGAGTTTGGTAATCTCTCACCAGCACTTCGATGCCTGCAATTCATACGTTCAACTCCTGGCGTGATAGCGCCACTTGTAGGGCAGAAAAACCCAGAACATGTGAAGGAAAATCTGGAGATTTTGAAAATTCCACCGATGTCTGAGGGCGAGTTTACTGATCTAGTTAAAAAATTAGTTTCTTCCTAAAAGAGTAAAAATTAACTTTTGTTACAATCCTACTGTTATCGTACCTGCAGATTGTTATATATGGTAAATAATTTGCAAAATAATGAATGACTGATCTACCAAAATTTTCCAGCAAAGTGTTTTTAGCCCCAATGGCAGGCGTAAGCGATGTAGCATTACGAATGCTGTGCAAGGACATGGGTGCAGGGCTCGTAGTTACTGAGCTGACAAGCATTCATGCTATAATTGCAAAGAAAAAGCAGCTTGAAATAGAACACAAGAAAATCAACCAATTCATAGAATACTCGGACCGAGAAAGGCCTGTTGCGGTGCAACTGTTTGGCTCAAACCTTGACGCGCTTGCCAAATCTGCCAAGATAGTGGAACCATTTTTTGACATTATTGATTACAACATGGGGTGTCCTGCACCACACATCACACAGCAGATGGCAGGTGGTGCATTGCTCCAAAACTACGAATTGACTAGAAAGATATTCAAAACATTAGTTGGCGCTGTAAAAAAACCAATCACTCTGAAAATGCGTGCGGGCGTAAATGACTCTACAAAGTTCCGTCAAATTGCAAAAATTGCCGAAGATGAAGGAATACAAATGATAACATTACACGCACGTACTGTCAATCAGGGTTATTCCGGACAGTCAGACTGGACGTTGATAAAGCAACTAAAAGATCTTGTGAGCATACCTGTCGTCGGAAATGGTGATGTGTCTAGCCCTGAACTTGCAAAAAAGATGATCTCCGAAACAGGCTGCGACTACGTAATGATCGGCCGTGCTGCAATGGGAAACCCATACCTATTCAAACAAGTTGATGAATTTTTAAAAACCGGCACTTATCAGAGTTATTCAACAAAACATCAGATTGTTATGTTTCTAAAGTACGTTGAATACGCTTTAAACTATAACATCAAATTCCAAAATATTCGACAACAAGCAATGCGATTTACAAAAGGATTGGCTGGTAGTACAAAGATTCGCTCAAAAATAATGTTTGCAAAAACCATTGATGAACTGAAAGCTGTAATGATTGAGATACCACAACTTCATTATGTATAAATAGAAAAAAAACTGCCGGTATTCATGCCCGTTGATCCGATTTGTGGAATAGAGATGGATGAGGGTCTTGCAGTAACATACGAGTATGAAAACAAACAGTACTTTTTCTGTTGCAATGGATGCAGGCGTATTTTTAAGAAAAAACCCAAAAAATGGGCAAAAAAGGCCTAGATTGGAAATCTACCGCACATTCTGCAAAATCTAGACTTTGAATCTATTGCGTACTTACAGTCAGGACAAACTATTGAAGACTCGTCGGATCGTGGTATTTTGTGGTGTTTTACAAATATCTCATAATATTGTAAAGATTCTTTAGTTCTAATTGTTACATTATCATCTGATTTGATCTTTTTTACCTTATCATAAAAGATGTTATCTGGAATCAGTCTGTCAAAAAAATCAGTCAAACCACAGGTGCCTGCCCCGTCCTGCATTGGCGATTTCGGTCTCCATGCTATTGCTTTTGGTATTTTTTCTTCAAATGTAGCTCTTAAAATCCACTTGCCAAATCTTTTTCCATCGTGTTCGCTTATCAAGTGTTCTGCTGGAATCTTCCTTGCAAATTCTATCACATTTTTGCTACAAAATGGTGACTCAACTGTGACACCAAGAGATCTTCCTATAACTTGGGATGGAAAATGCATAATCTGATTTAATCTCTCTAATTCTGACTTGAGATTCTCTGGTTCTTTGTTGAGCAAAAAATTATACCCTGCAAACACTTCGTCTGCTCCATCCCCTGTCACAATCTTGCTAAAACCTCTGCCTTTTGCCTCATTAATGGCCATGTACATTACCGCATTATTGCGGATCTCTATGTCGTTAAAGTTGCCAAGTACACGTATGGTGTTCTCGATTGCAGAATAAACGTCTTCAATCTGATACATCTTGATGAACAAAGCTAGATCAAACCTTTGTGCAGCTAACTGACAGTATGTAAGATCATTGGCAACAAAGTTTTCTGAGATGACGGCAATTGCACTTGGTTTTCTTGGCTGCATAAAATACGCAATTATGGTGCTATCCAGTCCACCTGAAAGTGAAATGCATTCGGCAGTGCATGAGAAAACTGATTCTTTAATTATGTTGTATGTTTGCTCGAGCAGCTCACGCATATGATGTATTGAATACAAAATCAAATTAAGTTTTGAGTTGAGTGGATAGCTGAAGCTAATTTTGTAAAGCTAATTTTTTCATTGTTAACTTTAAATAGATTATAGGCGGATTTTTGTTATTGTTACTGCCAGCAGAAATAGAATCAAAATCTCTAATTCCTGCACTCAGAGCTATCTTAGCAAAAAAGCTTGCAGAGGAACATAGTATACGTGAGGATGAGATCTCCAAGATGCTTGGCGTAACTCAAGCTGCAATCAGCAATTATATTCGTGGTACACGAGGTGACCCAAAATTAATTGAAAAACTTATGGCTGATGAACAAGTATCGCAGATGCTGAACGAGCTGAGCAAAAGGCTTGCATCAGACATGGCATACACACCATCAAGTCTTGCTAAATTCATCAGTCTTTGCAATTACATAAAATCCAGTCTTTTAATATGTGAAATACACCATAACCTTGAGTCAAACATCGATGAGGCAATATGTAAGGAATGCGAAAACATGCTCCTAAAAGGACCTGGCAGCATTTACTAGCTTTTTACAATTAGAATTTCTATAGTTGAAATCATCCGTTTCCCAAACTCACTTTCAGAATCAAGCAATATGTGTTTGATTGTAGAGTTCCGATTCAGCATTTTTTCTACTATGATGTTGGCAATGGCCACTGCTGCTGGTATCGAGTTACCTTTGGCGAGTAAGAGGCCCTTTCCGTGCTTGTTGATTAGAGTGAAAACATCTAGTGCTGCTTGCATTACTGGCTCATTTCTTACATAGTATACATGAGGATCCGTTTTCTTTGAATCCATTTTACTCTCTGTCTCCCCCATGCTAATCATTGTGTTTTCCCAAAAATGCAGTGTTTTTAAGTTTTATCGACGATTTGTTCATTAGTTGAAGTAGTCAATTGGAATATTCTGAAAGTCACCGTTTGGCAATCTCCTTCTTATGACTATGGGAATTGCTCTCTCATCAAGCTCTTTTAATGCGATATCTAGTGATGTTCTTGCGTCTGCTGGTATTGGTATGAATGGCGGTGCTCCCTGCGACAGTTGTAATGCACGTGCTCCAAGTATTCTTGCTTTTTCAAATCGAGTCAGCGTAGGTGGCCCTATTGCAATCTTGCCTTTCCCTGCAAGCGGAATCTCGACAACTGTGTGCACTGGGTCGACATCAATGATTTCTCGTTGTTCCATGGCTTTTATCTTCTTGTCAAGCTCAGCTCGCTCTTCATCGGTAATTTCTTTTGTTTCGAAAATCTTCCGATATGCGTTTATTGCGTCTTCCATCGAGGTATCTTCTCCAGCTTCATCTGGGGTCGGCCTAGCAAATTCAGGCTCCTCTTCAATTTCTTCAGTAATTTCAACCTCAGCTTCTTCAGGATCAGACAAGTGAAAAAACTCACTTGGTACGGTTATATATTCATACGCGAGAACTTTGAGGGTGAGCGCCGGTTCTGTATCTGGTTTAGATCTTATTGTTGAGATAAGGGGCAAGGCCAAGCTTATCTGTCAGTTAAAGCGTCATTTGTCGCCAAAAACGGTCGGAATAATATCAAGATCTCTCCCTCTTGATGGAAATGCCCATTTTATTGGCCAAACAATAGTCTATTTTGAAACATCAATTAGTTCTGGGGTGGAAAGACAGCGAAAAGAGTTCAAAAAAGGTGATGTTGCGTTTTCTCCAACAGGAGGTAGCATCTGTTTTTTCATATCTGATACCATTACCACCAAGCCTATGACTCCAATTGGAAGGATTCTATCTGATAGTGAATTGTTAAGGAATGTAAAGCCTGGAGATGTTATATCGGTTTATCAGGCTGCTATCTGATATATCCAGTGACCGCTAAAGCCGCCGGTTCTTTTTACAGATCCTTTTTTTAGCAAGTTTACAAGACATGCGTTTGCCGTTGAAATCTTGACACCTGTCTGTCGTGAGAGCTCTTGTGCGGTGATAAAGTTATTTGATTTTATCAGTTTGAGTGCCTGTTCTTCGTTTACGATTACTGTGATCTCTGCTTTCTTTTCTTGCTTGTCCTGCTTTCTGTCCTTTTTTGTTTCTTTTTTGTCGGTGCTCTGGCTTTTTTCCATTTGTGCTGCGGACTGTTTCTTTGTGCCACCCATTGCTTATGGGCGGATTTTATCCATTTATAACGATTTACGTTCCTTTATGTTCTGTCAGATTTTGTACAAATACAATGCGAGCGTGGCTGTGCATGTGTGACATCTTATGATCCATAAAAAATGCGACTCAAAAACACACAACTTACTTTCAACTATAAATAACATGTATGCCGTCTACAAGTATGGGAATTGTAGCCAAAGGTGCCAAATGCGATGTAGAAGGATGTAACAATGACGGTGCACGTTCATTAAACTCATCACGCGTTGAGAGTGCCGGTTTGCGACTTAAATCCTCAAACAAAAAAGCAGCACTGTGTAAAGAGCACTATAAAGAGTGGAAGAAGGAAACAAAAGAGGATCGTGAGCTAGAACGTGCTAGATTCGACAGATTCTAGTGCTTTTCTTTTATTTTGTCTTTTGTTTCTTTAGAAAATCATTCTGTAATTTTGTATAGTATTTGTTAAGATTCTTATAGATTCTCTTGGGTTTTCTTGGTTTTTGTGTGGCAAGAACATGTGCAGCAAGTATCGGAAATGCGATTGTCGAATCAGTATATACTGTGATGTTGCCAGAATGTGCATCTTGAACCTTGCCCCAACTTTTTCCTTCCTGAAGTGTTGCGCCGGAGAGACCTCCGGTATCGGGTCTTGCATCTGTTATCTGTATTATGTAATCTTGTCCACCATCGTTGTTTCCAAGTATCTGATCAAGCATTGGGCCTGTCTGCTGTGCAGTATTTTTTGGAACTCCACCTCCAAGCTCAACAATTGCGGATTTCTTTGAATTATACACTATTGCTGCCTGCTCAAGTATTTCGCGCACAAAATCAAGATTATATGTTTTGTTTTGAAGTCTATGTACACCAAGATTTAACGCAAGCGATGAATCTTTTAGCGTTGAGATGTATACAGGCACATCATATTTGTAAGCTGATACAAGAAAGCTCCTGTCTGGGTACTTGGCATGTTTTGAGCTTATTTGTCCCATAATGTTGGAAAACTCGGCTGTCGTAAATGGCTTTTCAATTAACTTATCGCGGAACATTTGTTG
>JAWCRP010000018.1:0-16722 GCA_038869175.1 Candidatus Nitrosotenuis sp.
CGTTTTTAGTCTATGCTGCATTATTATTCAAACACAGTATGTTAGGTAAAGCATGGTATGTTCTATTACTATCATTCATTATTCTCATTGCGGGTGATGTATGGTATTATTATCTAGAAATTTTCGATCAGTACAATCTGTTTCATCCAGTTAATACTCTATGGATATCAGCCTACTGGTTACAAACATACGCATTATTCAAGCACAAAAAACTAACATAAGTGGACTGGGAGGGAATTGAACCCTCGACTTCTGCATTGCGAATGCAGCGCTATACCACTAAGCCACCAGCCCATACTATCTGAAGGCAGAATCGGGCTATTTTTACGTCTTTGTTGATAACTGTTAATTTTCCGTAATTGCAGTATTATGTGATGAGCAAAATTCAGGATTCATCTCTTGCATTTAAGGGCAAACACTCGTATCTGTGGGCAAAATCACACATGAAGATACTTGAAAACTCGATCCAGAAAATGGCAGACACAAAACCGCTCAAAGGATACGTTGTCGCATCTGGTCTACAACTGACAAAAGAAACAGCAGTATTGCTTGTCGGACTCAAAAGACTAGGTGCAGATGTGGTAGCTTGCGGTGGGAACCCTCTTACCACACAGGACGATGTTGCAGCTTTTTTGGACTCTCAGGGGTTCACAGTGTATGCATGGTCGGATCAGTCACAGTCAGATTATGCGTGGTGCCAAAGCATGGTGATATCCTGCAAACCCGATCTCATAATGGATGATGGCGGCGATCTCAACATAAAAGCACACCTTGCTAAAAACAAGGTCTCTGGCGCAACAGAAGAGACTACAACCGGAGTTACCAGATACATGGCAATGCAAAAAAAAGGAGTGTTGCGTTACCCAATAATTGCAGTAAACAATGCAAGAACTAAAATGATGTTTGATAACAGATACGGAACCGGTCAGTCCACAGTTGATGCAATACTGCGTGCATCAAACCTGCTTTTGTCCTCAAAAAAAATAGTGGTGGCAGGATATGGTTGGCTTGGTAAGGGAATTGCAAAAAGATTTGCAGGGATGGGCTCCAAAATCATAATAACTGAAGTCGATCCGGTAAAAGCACTTGAAGCCCACATGGATGGATTTGAAGTTACTACTATGGACAAAGCCTCAAGAGTTGGCGATTTTTTCATTACATGCACCGGAATGAGGGATGTCATAAAACGTAGCCATATTCTGCAAATGAAAAATGGGGCAATACTTGCAAACGCAGGCCACTTTGATGTTGAAATAGATGTCAAATTTCTGCTAGGACAATTCACAAGGCAGGTAAGGCCGGATCTTGATGAATGCACGCTGTCCAACGGAAATAGGATTTATCTTGTTGGAAAGGGCCGTGTAGTAAATCTTGTTGCATCGGAGGGACACCCTCCAGATGTCATGGCGCTCTCGTTTTCCAACCAACTGCATTGCCTTTTGTATGTTCTAAGAAACCACCATAAAATGAAAAACAAAGTCTATGACGTACCAAAGGAGATTGATGATGCAGTGGCATATGATGCGTTAAAAACAGACGGCATAAAAATAGACAGATTGTCGGAAAAACAGATGGATTATCTACAGAGTTGGTAGGGCTAGAAATAATACTGAGAATCTTTAATGGATGCTAGTTGACATTTGATTCTGTAATAATTGATGCGCATGTTGTGACACCAAAGGGTATACTTGAGCGCAACATCGTCATTAATGATGGCAAGATCATCGACCTTACCTCGTCTATTCCACAATGCGACAAAAAGGTGCATGGTAGAGGCCTTGTCGCAATACCAGGTCTAATAGACACGCACGTCCATTATGGCGTGTACTCTCCAATTGATGAGGCCGCAAGGACAGAATCACGGGCTGCGGCATTGGGGGGTATGACTACAATGATGAGGATGCTGCGCCTTGGACGCCCATACAAGACGCATCTTCAGGCCCAGCTTGACGCCTCAAAAAACTCTCACTATGTAGACTATTCAATTCATGCGACGATATTTGATGAAAAACAGGCAGATGAGATGAAATTCTGCGTGGAAAACGGTATCACGTCGTTCAAGCTGTACATGAATCTTGGGGGGGAGGTAGGGCACGTTTACATGGATATGGAGCCTGGCTCATCTGAATTGTTTGAGGCGCAGGTGCAACTTGAAGATGGCACCATCAGACGCGTCCTTGCAAATGCAGCCGCACTTGACTGTCCTGTTCTCGTGCATGCAGAAGACTATCAAATGTGTGAGTGTGGTATTAAAAAAGCAAAGCAGGAAAATAAAGACGGCCTTCCTGCATGGTCGCAGAGCAGACCAACCGACTCTGAGGTAAAATCAATCAAAAAGATATCTGAGATTGCAAGGGAGTTGGGGGCTGTAGTGTATTTTGTACATGTCGGTTCAGCTGCCGCACTTGCCGCAATACAGGCGGAAAAATCCAAGGGAACAAAAATCTTTGTGGAGACATGCCCGCACTACCTCACTTTGTCATATGAAAAACAGTCTGGATATCTGGCAAAGGTAATGCCGCCAATCCGCACTGCAAGCGATGTAGAGCAGATGTGGACAGCGCTTGCAAAAGGCCAGATAGATACGATTGGAACTGATCATGTTGCAAACAGGCTCAAAATGAAGGTTGGCCAGAACGTGTGGTCCTCACTTGCAGGATTTCCAGGAATAGGCACATCGCTTCCAATATTGCTCTCTGAAGGGGTGAACAAAAACAGGATTACCCTTCCACAGCTTGTAGGTATTAGTAGTGCAAACGCTGCTAGGATATTTGGGATGTCTACGCAAAAGGGGGCAATCCAGAAAGGCTATGATGCCGACATAACGCTGGTGGATCTGAAAAAAGAGCAAAAGGCAACTGCCGAGTTTTTTGGTGCATTTTCTGACTATCTTGTGTATGAAGGGTGGCTCCTCAAGGGGTGGCCGCAGACTACAATGGTGCGAGGAGGTATCGTAGTAGAGGACATGCAGGTTGTAGGCAAGCCTGGCCATGGTAGACTTGTTCAGAGAAGACAAATCCAAAACTAACTGTACTGCTTGCAGTGCTTAGATGGCAGATATTGTCTTTTTTTAGACTATTGTTACCATTGTCATTATTACTGTTTTGTCTGAAATTATTGTTTTTTCTAAAAAAAAACAGTAGTGATTATCTTAATACTTCGAACTTGCCGTTCTCGTTTGCCTTGTAGATTACATCTGGCTTGCGTGTAAATATGCCGACTTCTACAATTCCTGCAAGTTGCCTTAATCTTGCTGCAAGTGGACCGGGGGATCTGATTGTACCAAAATCAGAGTCATAAATGATGTTGCCGTTTTCTGTGACGAATGGATATCCTTTATCTATTGTCCTGAGCATGGGCTTTCCGCCCATCTTCTCTATAATCTTCTTTGAAATGCTCCTTGCAAATGGATGTACCTCAACTGGGACAGACCTGTTGAAATACTTGACAAACTTGGTGGCATCTGCCATTATCACAACGGTCTTTGCTGCAGATATGAGTGTGTTCTCGCGGAATAGGGCTCCTCCTCCACCCTTGATCAGATTTTTTTGGGAATCTATCTGATCTGCGCCATCAAAAACAACGTCGATTTTTTCTATCTGGTCGGCATCAATAATGTTGATTCCTGATTGTTCTGCAATTATTTTGATCTGAAGTGATGTTGGAACCCCATACACCCGGATCTTTTTCTTTTTTATGTGAATGCCAAGCTCTTTTACAAAGGAAGTTGCAGCGCGGCCGCTACCGAGGCCCAAAATAGAGTCATTCTTTACAAATCGCAGCGCGTCCTTTGATAATGCCGCAATGGCATCATCATACGACAATTATTCTACCTCGGCTTGCTCTAGCTTTGATAGCGTCTTCATTATCTCTCGCTTGATGGAATCAAGATCGTCCTCATCGTCCTCCGGTTCGGGCTCTGGGATGTTTATCTTTGGTTTTCTTCTTTCCGGCTCAGGCTTTGATTCCTCTTTAAACTCCAGCTTTGGGGGCTCAGATTTTACTTGCTTTTCAATGTCTATTGGATGCAAAATGGTCTGAACTATTTTTGGCTGGACCGATTCGACTATGTGCTGAATTGTCTCTTTGTGTGGTTGGGCAACAGGATTTACCTCCGGTTGGAGTGGGTTGCCAGTATTTGGAATCTCAAATGTAGGCTTTGCAGGAATCGCAGTAAGGGTTGTAATCTCTAGCTTTGTTGCCGGTTTTGCAAATGATTTTATCATCTCATCGATGCTTTGCGTTGCAATCTCTGGCTTTTCCTGAACCTGTTTTTTTGCCTCGACCTTTTCTTCCTTCGTTTCTGTCTTTTCCACTTGAGGCTGGACAGTTATCAACTTGGATGATATTTCGACTAGGCGCTTGTCGAGGGCGGAAAGCTTTTGATCCATAAGTGACATGAGGCCATCGCCTAGCGGTCCCAGGTCAGGATACTTGCTTGCCTCTTCTAATTTTTCTATCTTTGATAAAATCACGCCAAGCTGATGTTGGTATCTTGAGAGAAGCTTGTCGCGTTTTATCTGGGACAAGTCAGTACCCTGATACAGCCTTGAAATGGTCTTTGTGAGAATTTCTTTTTCTATTTTAAGAGAATCTATTTGTGCGCGAATCTGTGAATTTGCACCCAAAAGCGGCATTTTGTTTTTGTTTTTTGGAAACCTGTTAATTGTGGCCGCAGTCGCAGCGCCTGCCAGAGAACTGATAACTAGAGCGATTTCCATCTACGCATACCATTTGATCCACGAATATTTACGGATTCTTGCATCTGGGAAGCCACAGCTAGAACACCGGTGCTGACGCTTGTGATACGAATTCCTGCCGCATCGTCTGCATCTTATATGGGGCTTTTTCCTAGAGTATAGCCCCATCGAAGGAGTTCCACGACCCATACGCTATCACGCAGGTGGTGGAGATATCATTACTACGTTATCTCCTCTAACAACGATGGTCCCAATGCTCTTTGCCTCGCCCTCTGAGGGGATCTCCTCAGAACTGTCGAGT
This sequence comes from Candidatus Nitrosotenuis sp., assembly GCA_038869175.1. Taxonomy (GTDB): domain Archaea; phylum Thermoproteota; class Nitrososphaeria; order Nitrososphaerales; family Nitrosopumilaceae; genus Nitrosotenuis. Next base: position 5,002 of record JAWCRP010000018.1, read on the forward strand.
AGCAGATTCATGTGCTGATCAAAACCTCTCAGATTGCCTCTGATGGTCTTGCCGCCCTTGAGCTTGATTAGAACTACCTTGTCGATGCTTTCGTCCAGTACTTTTACTGCCATGTCAACTGACATTTAATTCACTTATTGGCTCTCCTTACTAGGTACTATATTAAAATTTCATTGGTGAACTGGGTTTCACTCACCAAGTCATCTTTGACACCGTTTTTGTGATATTTTGCACTATTTCCGACATTATTTTTGTGCCATCCCTTTTTGTGGCCTTTGTTGGGTCGCCCCATACGCCTGTTTTGGTAGCCTTTACAAACTGGGTCTGCGCAAGCTTGGAAATACGAGATCTGCTTTTTGGGTCAAGTTCTGATGCGTCAAATCCACGCTTTGCAAGACTCATCTTTACCTTGTTTGAGAGTGCAAGCATTAGCGACGTCTCAACAAATCCAGCATGATCAAACTCTCTTTCCATGAAATGCCAGTATGAAAGTGCGACTACACAGACTTTGCCCTTTGAGAGGCGGCGTACCTTTTGCTCAATTCCTTTTAGGGCATCTTGGTTGCCATGGTGTCCGTTGAGAATTATGACTCTGCGTACTTTGTTCTGGCCAAGTGAGAGGCACATCTCAAGCAAAAGCATTTGCAGCGTACTGGCCTTTATGCTCAGGTTAAAGAATGGTGCGTGCTCAAAGGAGACGCCATAGGGGATAGTTGGCATAAGCAAAAGACCGCATTTTTTTGCCACGCGCTCTGCCACATGTGTTACTATTTCAGAGTCAGTTGATACCGGCAGATGCTTGCCGTGCTGCTCAAGTGAGCCGACAGGGATTATTGCCGCAAGTTTTTTTCTTGCTATTCGGATTTCTGGGTCGGTAAGGTCCCAAGCGCTCATTTTGCGTATACTTTTCTCCAGCTTACCTCGAGTTTTCCCTCAAGGTGCATCTTTACTGCCTTTAGGAGAGTGTCTGCTTCTAGCTTTTGCCCTTTTTTCTTTATTGTTTCAAGTGAGTCTGTTGAATCAACTTTGAAAGAATCCTGGAATATTATAGGACCCTGGTCCAATTCTTCGGTGACGTAGTGGGCTGTCACTCCAATAATTTTGGTGCCCCTCTCGTAAGCTTGCGCGTACGCAAAGGCTCCTGGAAATGCGGGAAGAAGTGACGGATGTATGTTGATGATCCGGTGTGGGTACCGCCACACAAAATTCGGTGTCATTATTCTCATGTAACGTGCAAGCACTACCAAGTCGATGTCGTACTTTTTTGTGATCTCAATTAGGTGTTTTTCTGCCTTCTGTTGGTCTTTTTCATCTACCAGAATGAACGGTATCTTGGCTTTTCTTGCCATGAACTCAAGCGTTCTCTCAGTTCCAACAATGACGCTGATTCTTCCCTTCATCTTGTTTTTTGCGTCAAGTAGAGCCTGCAGGCAGTGCGGCTCTTTTGTGACAAAGACTGCGATATTTTTTTGTGAGTTTATCTCATGGTATACACTTACCTCCATGCCGAGTTTTTTTCCAAGATTTTGTAGCTCGGAATCAAAGTTTTTCACGTCGAACTTGCCGGAAAACGATGCCTCAAGATGCATGCCAAAGAGGCCCTTGATCACGTTCTGATTTACTTTTTCAATGTTACCGTTTCTTTGGAATATGAAATTGGTAAATGCGGCAACTATGCCCTCCTTGTCCTTGCCTACTATTGTGATACCTATTCGGATCTTCTTCAACACGGTCATGTCGGAAGCTGACTTTATTAATTTAAACTGTTTTCTGTGCCGATCCGGCTTCCAAATGCTGTGGCGGTAACTGTGATATTACCTGCCTGATAAATGCGATAAATCCAAAATTATACTCTTATGCTTTTAGCATATATCTGGCGGTGTGTTTTTGGTCCATTCGGATAGTCAGGAATCAAAACTCTTTACATCGTTGCGTCTTGTCGGATTTGAAAAAAGCAGCTCAGAAACTATGTCGCGCCGTAACGTGCACGTATCATTGTATGTTGATGGTCGGACTCACTGGTATGTTACAACCCCTCATGGAAAGAAGGACTATAGATCACAGGGGCAGGCGCTGCATGCACTTGTGGGATACCGCCTTGTTACATGTGAAGATCTTGAGGTGATGGCAAAGTCTGGATATCAACCTGCAAAAACAGAGCTTGGAAGATACTTGCACACAATCGAGGCATATACAAAAAGAATGATTTCCGACATGAAGAATCAATTACCTAGTAATTGAGTATGGTGCGGGAGGTGGGATTTGAACCCACGAACCCCTAAGAGATAAGGGCCTAAACCTTACGCCGTTGACCGGGCTTGGCAACCCCCGCAACGATGCTCCGTTTTCACACAAACTTATTGGTTGCGTCTGCGGCGCCAAGTCAACTGACAACGCACAAATTTAACCAGAAGGCAGAATTGGTGTTGGCAAGACTGTTTGGAACAAATGGCGTCCGTGGAGTATTTCTTGAGGATCTCACACTAGAATTTGTGCATGACATGGCTTTGGCAGTAGGCACATTTTTCAAAGAAGGACCAATTCTTCTAGGCTATGACGGCAGGGATTCATCTCCAGTGCTTGCCAAGATAGTTTGTTCTGCCCTTAACTCGATAGGGATCGACTGCAAAATTGCCGGTCTTGTTCCAACGCCTGCATTAGAGTATGCTACAAAGAGGCTAGAGTGTGCAGGTGGGATGATGATCACAGCATCTCACAATCCTCCGCAGTACAATGGCATAAAGCCGGCCGCCTGTGATGGCGTGGAGGTTTCAAGGGAGGATGAACAAAAGATAGAGAGAATTTACTTTGAAAAAAAATGGAAGAAATCAGGAAGACTGGGCACCACGCAAAATGATGACAGAATCGTTAGTGTCTACATTGACGGAATCAAGTCGCACGTGAACGCAAGGAAAATTCGAACAAAAAAACTCTCTGTAGCTTTGGATCTTGGAAACGGAGCTCAGGCTGTAGCCGCACCGCTGCTCTGCAAAGAACTTGGCTGCAGAGTGTTCACAATAAATGAAAAAATCGATGGCAAATTTCCGGGAAGAGGATCAGAGCCTACTCCATCAAACCTTTCCGCACTATCGAAGGCAGTCGTAAAATATGGCGCTGACATAGGTGTTGCATTTGATGGGGATGGGGACAGAAGTATATTCTGTGATGAAAAAGGCAGAATTCTCTCAGGAGACCGTTCGGCACTTCTTCTGACAAACTATCTCCTAAAGAAAAAACCGCGCTCAAAGATCGTCACATGCATCAACTCCAGCCATCTGACAGAGGATATCGCAGCGTCAAATTACTCCAAGGTGATAAGGACCAAGGTGGGTAGTGTTGAGGTGTCGCGAAGAATGATATCGGAAAAAGCGCTTGTGGGATTTGAGGAGAATGGAGGATTCATGTACGGCAGGCATAACCAAGTTCGTGATGGAGCTATGACGCTTGCGTTAATGCTTGACATGCTTGCGAACTCGACAAGGACAGTATCGGAGGAGATGGAGTTGATACCAAAGTCATTCACCACAAAAGACAAGATACCTTGCACAAAAGATCAGGCAAAAATGATAATCTCAAAGCTAAAGAGTGAGCATGCAAAATACGACACACAGGATGGAATCAAACTGATTTTCAGCAAGAAAAGTTGGATTATGGTAAGGCCAAGTGGTACAGAACCTATTGCCAGAATTTATGCAGAGTCTGACTCGCAGAAAAGCCTGAACCTGTTGATGTCCAGATACTCCAAAAAAGTAAAGTCACTTCTCAACCAACAACACTAATAAAGCGATGTCCTAGAATCCTAGGAATGGAGATGATCCCTATGGGTGATAAAATTGGGTAAAGCTTACTATGTAAAATTTGAGACCCCTGCGGACTTGGTAAATCCAATTCTGGAGGCAGTACGCGTGGCAGCACAAAGCGGCAAGGTAAGACGAGGCACCAACGAGGCAACCAAGGCAGTAGAGCGAGGAATAAGCAAACTCATCGTAATTGCCGAGGATGTAGAGCCACCAGAGGTGGTAGCGCATCTGCCAATCATATGTGAGGAGCAAAATGCGGCATACGCTTTTGTCCCAAGCAAGCAGGATCTTGGCAAGGCCCTTGGAATTGACGTTACCTCTGCAGCAGCCGCAATACTGGATGCTGGTGATGCAAACCACATCGTCGAAGAAGTAGTATCCTCGATTAAGAAACTAAAAGGTGGAAATTAGATGAGCTCTTCTCAGACAGAAGATGTAGTACAAGCCGAGGTAATACAGATTGTAGGCAAGACGGGAATTGCTGGCGAGATAACGCAAGTGCGCGTCAAGGTACTGGGAGGACGAGACAAAGGAAGGATTCTTACTAGAAACGTAAAGGGCTCAGTTAGAATGTCTGATATTTTGATGCTGCGTGAAACAGAGCGCGAAGCCAAGAAGATAAAGTGATGATAAATTGAGTCTAATAGTAAAACCATGCAGTTTTTGTAACAGGCCGGTGGCAAAGGGTTCTGGAAGCATGCTGGTCAAAAATGATGGCACAGTATTGTGGTTCTGCTCGCCAAAATGTAAAAAGAACATGCTCGTGCTAAAGCGCGATCCGCGTACACTCAAGTGGACCAAAAAGTACCAAAAGGGCGGAATTATCAAAAAGTAAGAGATAAAATTGGCAGAACAAACTTTATTCATAGTAAAGCCCGACGCAGTTGCGCGGAGACTGGTAGGGCAGATAGTGGCACGGTTTGAAAATAAGGGATTCAAAATAGTCAAGCTAAAGATGTTCACGTTTACAAAACCACAGGCAGAAGAATTCTACTCAGTACACAACACAAAGCCGTTCTTTGGTGAGCTTGTAGAGTTTATCACGTCAGGTCCAGTGGTGGCAGCCATAATAGAAGGAAACAACGCAGTTGCTACGACTAGAATAATGGTGGGCTCAACCAAGTCGTTTGAGGCGGCGCCAGGATCAATCAGGGGAGACTTTGGGCTTGGAATATCTGAGAACATTATACATGCATCTGACTCTAAGGAAAGTTTTGAGAAGGAAGCGAGGGTAGTTTTTCAGTGATTTGCCTTGCGCATTCGTCAGCCAATTGTGGCAGTCTTAGGGCACGTAGATTCTGGTAAGACCTCGCTTCTTGACAAAATACGCGGAACTGGCGTACAGGGAAGGGAAGCTGGGGGAATAACGCAGCATATTGGCGCAAGCTTTCTTCCAACAGATACGATAAAAGATATGTGTGGTAGATTGTATGAGCGCCTCTCAAAGTCAGAACATGAAGTTCCAGGACTTTTGGTGATCGATACGCCAGGTCACGAGGTATTTACCAACTTGAGGACAAGGGGCGGCTCTGCTGCTGATATTGCTATCTTGGTGGTGGATACAAACAGGGGATTTCAGCCACAGACTAATGAAAGTCTAAAGATTCTCCAGTCACGCAAGGTGCCATTTGTAATAGCACTCAACAAAATTGATATGATATCTGGATGGAGAAAGACTGAGACGCCATACATTACAGAGGCAATAAAGCAGCAGGACCAGTTTGTGCAGACTACACTTGATGAGCAGATCTACAATGTTGTCGGAACTTTGTCAATTCTTGGGTTTCAATCTGAGGCGTTCTACAGGGTGAGGGATTTTGGGAAGGAGGTGGCAATCGTACCAGTCAGCGCACGGGCAGGTACTGGCATTCCAGAACTTCTTGCAGTATTGGTTGGTCTAACACAACAATACATGCAAAAAAGGCTGGATCAGGTGGAAAAGGAAAACCGCGGAATAGTTTTGGAAGTCAATGACGAAGTAGGACTTGGCACTACTGCCAATATGATATTGATTGACGGTCAGATGAAAAAGGGAGATAGCGTGATTGTGGCAAAGAGGGATTCTGTGGTTGTAACAAAGCCAAAGGCAATACTTTTACCAAAGCCGCTTGACGAGATGAGGGATCCGCGTGATAAATTCAAGCCGGTGGACAGTGTTGTGGCAGCAGCAGGAGTAAAGATTGCATCGCAGGATCTTGAGGGTGTACTGCCTGGAAGCACCGTGTATGTTACAGATGATCCTGCCAGAATTGATGAGTTCAAGAGGATAATTGAGTCTGAGATGAAGTCAGTGTTTGTGGACACGCAGACAAACGGAGTCATTCTAAAGTGTGACACAATAGGATCGCTTGAGGCTCTAACTGAGATGCTGCGCCGCCAGCAGGTGCCTGTTGCAAAAGCCGACATCGGACCTGTGACAAGAAGGGACGTGCTTGAGGCGCAGGTGATAAAGGAAAACGACAGGCATCTTGGAGTGGTGTTGGCATTCAATGTCAAAGTGTTTGCTGACGCACAGGAGGAGGCGGAAAACTCACACGTTAGGATATTTTCGGATCAAGTCATCTACAGTCTAATTGACAATTATGCTGCATGGGTGGATGAGGATACTGCCAACGAGGAGAATGCGGTATTTTCAGAGATTACTCCGATATGCAAGTTTACGTTTCTTAAAGGATACATATTTCGGAACAGCAACCCCGCAGTCTTTGGCATACGCGTCGATGTTGGGTCTGTGCGGCAAAAGATGACAATTATGAACAAGGACGGCAAGAAAATAGGAACTATACACCAGCTCCAGGATGGCAAAAAATCGATAGACTCTGCAACGCAGGGCCAAGAGGTCGCATGTTCAATCCAGAATGTGATGATAGGCAGACAGATTGCAGAAGAAGACGTGTTTTATTCACTTCCAAGCTCAAATGAGACAAAAAAACTACTGGAGAGGTTTATGCACAAACTCTCGCCTGAGCAGCAGCAGGTACTAAATGAAATAGTGGAGATTCAGCGAAGGCATGACGCCGCGTATGGCTACATGTGATATTTCTGGGCCATCATGTGTATTCCTGGCTCGCCCACGGCACCGATCATCCTGTCTACTGGTTGACCACCTCTGAACATGATGAATGTGGGGATGGATTGCACCCCAAAGCGCATCGCAATATCCTGTGAATGATCTACGTTGAGGCGAGCAAATTTAATGTGCTTGTATTTCTTTGCCATCCTAGAGAAGACAGGATGCATCATCCTGCAGGGACCGCACCATTCGGCCCAAAAATCGACCAGCACTAGGTTGTGTGATGATATGGCAGTGTCAAAATTAGCAGAGCTTAACTCTAGTACCTCAACCTGTGCTTGAGCTGCCACATCCTGCTGGCGTCGCAGCATCTCGTCTAGTTTGCGTTGCTTTATCTTTTCTATCTCGGGATCTTCCATGCGTCTGCTCTGCTTGTTTACTATTTATTTTTACAAGTCGAGTAAATAGCGCATTGTTACCTTGCCATTGTGGTTTATCTCCATTCCGTGAAACGTAGGGGATTTGATCTCTACCTTAAAGTGATGTTTTTTAAAATCAATATTTTCGCCCGCCATGCGCGCAGTTATCCTGTACTCATCGCCTTGTTCTATCTTGAGCTTGACGGATCTTGTAGCAAAGCCGTCCGTTATGGTAAGAATGATTAGCTCCTCCAACCAGTTGTACAGCAGATAACTGAGATCCTTGCCTGATACTGTAAGCGTTTTTTCATCTTTCACTTCAACGGATTCCATGTCGATTATAGTTTGAATGACAGAGTTTGCTGCGACGGTAAAAGCCTCCTCCAGGGTGGGTGCGCTTACCTCAATGAACGCGTCTGTTGCATGCTCAAGATACCTGTAAGACAATGCAGTCTATCAAGGGCTGACTATTATGAAGTTTGGTCTCTGCAAAAATAGGTAGTGGTGGCGAATTTTTCAGCAACACCTAAATCCATTGTGAAGAGAAAACCACCAGATTGAATCTTCCAAGAGGGATGAAGGATTTCGAAAGTGAGGAGCAGGATAAAATCGAATTTGTAAGGTCAAAGTTTCTGGAGATGTGCCGTGTCTTTGGATTTAGACTTATGAATCCATCGCCTATTGAGCTTGTATCCGTAATTGAGGCAAAGAGTGGTCCGGCGATAAGAAACGAGATCTATTTTTTCACTGACAAAGGTGACAGAGAGGTGGCTCTGAGGTTCGACTTTACGGTCGGACTGACAAGATATGTGGTCTCTCAAAAATCACTAAGGATGCCGGCCAAGATTGCTGCATTTGGAGGTGTGTGGAGGTATGACGAGCCGCAGAAAGGCAGGTACAGGTATTTCCATCAATGGGATCTTGAAATTTATGGCAAACCAAGTCTGGAGTCGGACGCTGAAATAATAGAGTTTACAAGTAGATTTCTTGTCTCACTCAAACTTCAGAATGTTACAATTCACATATCACACAGAAAGATAGTCGAGTCGGTCGTCAAGAAAATCTTCGAGTCGGAGGATCCGGCCCTGATAGCAGACATCTTCCGTGCAATAGACAAGATACAAAAAAAACACAAAGACCAGATAATGCAGGAATATGAAGGCAAAGGCTATGACAAGGAAAGACTGGAAAGGATACTAGCGTTTTCCAAAATATCTGGCAGCCTTGAAGATGTGGAAAATATACTTGATGTGTCCGGTATTGAGGCATGGAATGAGCTAAAACTGTTGTTTGAATCGTTGAAGGGACGCGGTGTTGAAAACATACTGGTAAATTTTGGCATAGTTCGTGGTCTTGACTATTATTCAGGTGTGGTCTTTGAGGCCTATGATACCAAATCTGACGTGGGGGCGCTTGTTGGTGGAGGAAGATATGACAGCCTGCCAAAAGCCTTTGGGCGAGATGACATTGGGGCCACTGGCGTGGCAGGAGGAGTTGAGAGGATCATACTATCACTACAAGGACAGGACAAAATTCTGGCAAAAAGAGAGTACGTCTCAGTCCTATACGTAAATGCGGAAATGGAAAAGCATGCAACAAACATTGCGTCAAGACTTCGTCAGATGGGAATACCTACTGAGATCGATCTTGTTGGACGGCCGTTTAAGAAGCAGATGGATAATGCATCTGACTCCAAATATGTTGTGATTGTGGCTCCAAAGGAATTTTCTGAAAATAAAGTTGTGATCAAGAGCATGGCCGACGGAAGTGAAAGAATCACACCGATAAGTGATCTTGTTGCGGCGCCAAAATCTTTTCTTATTCTGTAAATGCCCTTGTAAGCATCATTATCTCAGGACCGTTTGTCAGATTTCCTGTAACGACTGCATTATTGTTTGCAAGAATTCCGGATGATACGTATGGTATGCCGCCGTTGATGGTGGCTGGCTCTATCTTTACCTTTAACACACTTGATATCTCCCGTATGTCGTCCTCGTCGGTCTCAGGGTGTATTATTCCGCCAATGTTGTTTGCACAGATCATTGCACCTGCCTGATGGTATCCTGCCACCTTTTTTTGTACCACTTCCACCCCCAAGGCATCCTGGATTATCTTGAGCGATTCTTTTGGCATCTTGGGGGATGCTATGGCGCCTTTATCGTTTGCACAGATCAGATTGCCAAGGGCGCTGTATTTTGTGTCGAGCACTGTGATATTCATCCTTGTCGAATTTTTTAGAAACTCTGCTTCAAAATTTGAAGAGATTCCTGGTATTATAATTCCATGATTGTTCATGACCATCATGGTTCCAAGCACTCTGGTTCCTGCAACCGACGTAAAAAGGTAGTCTGCCTTTAGGTATCCTGCGAGCGTCTTTGCTTTCGTATGGGCAAACCCGCTTGGCAAAAGAAGAAACTTGTCATTTACCTTGCCGTATATGCCGATGTTTGGCCCTCTGTAGATGTCGTACTTGTAAATATCCAACTCTACAGTTTCAATGTGAAAAGATATGAACGTAAGGTCGATCATAGAAAAACGCTGTTATAACACTGGTTCGTCTTGGAAAAATGATTTAGTTTGTACTAATTTTGTCTAGATTTAAATAACATTTTACGCTAGCAGACCTATGCCAATAGAAGAAAATTTCCCACAGGGGCTAAAACCACTGGGAAAAATACTCCACGCTGATGGCGAACATTTTCACTTCAGATGGGGACCTGGTAGAAGCGATGCTGAAGCATTCCATGACGAAAACGTCATTGCTGCTTACAAGGCACGCGGCGAAGAACAGGTTCCATTGGGTGTAAGTGGAACGATGGTAGCAGTTGATTGGGATTCTTGTGTAGCAGATGGAGCATGCATCGAAGCATGTCCAGTGCAAGTATTCCAATGGTACAGAACTGAAATGGACATTCCAGCAACCGAGGTTATTGGAAAGACATTTGAGGGTACCGGATCATCTGTCAAGGAAGAACGCAAGGACTATACTGACAAGGCAGATCCAATTCGTGAACACGACTGCATCTGGTGCATGGCCTGCGTTTCAGTATGCCCACCTCAAGCAATCAAGGTTGATCAGTCAAACTTGGAGCACCATGAGAAGGCAGCTGGCACGTACGTCAAGCTCGAGGGCGGAGAAAACCCACACGCACACGATTAAAACAAAACTCTCTTCTTTTCTTTTAATTTCTGAACAAATTTTAAGCTGTGCTTATCTAGCAGATTTGCAGAGGTCGCCTAGCTCGGTAGGGCGCGGGCCTTGAGAGCCTGTGTGCGCAAGCACCCGGGGGTTCAAATCCCTCTCTCTGCGCTATTTTCCAAGCTTGCTTATCTGCGCCAAAAGCGCAGATAACTGGATTTCAGGATTTGCGCCGGATAAAATTCTAAAATCATATTCGGCAATTATTTGTGAAATTTCCACCAGATTAGGCTGCTTTGTCTTGTAGATTGCCTCATTGAGGTATTTGAGAAAGTCGGATTCCGACATTCCGTAAACCTTGATGAGCTCAATCATCTTATTTCGTGCATCTGATACCTTGCCTGACACTGCAAGCTTTAGCACGACGTCTACATCTGCAGTCTTTACGAGCCCAGCCGATGCCTTTACGTTGTCCTCGGTCACACCTCCAAGACTTGCTGTTGCCTGTAGCAGGTTGATGGCATGTCTGAGATCGCCTCCGGTGTAATCGTATATTGATTTGAGGCCGTCCTCGTCTGCCTTGATCTTCTCCTTTTTTGCAATCTCTTTTAGGTGTGCTATGACGTCTTTTTCCTCAATTCGAGTGAACTTGAAGACGGCGCATCTGCTTTGGATGGGTTCTATGATTTTTGATATGTTGTTTGCAATCAGGATGAATCTGCAGAACTTTGATGTGTCCTCTATTATTCTGCGAAGTGCAGTCTGCGCATCGCTGGTCATCTCGTCTGCCTCATCCAAAATGATTATCTTAAAAGGAATCTCGGTGTTAAGGCCGGCAAATCTTGAGAATTTTTTAACCCTCTCTCTGACCATGTTTATCCCGCGCTCATCAGATGCGTTAAGCTCAAGTGTGTATTCTCTCCAGGCATCACCTAGGATCTGTTTTGAGAGGCAAAGTGCAAGCGTGGTCTTTCCTACTCCGGCTGATCCGGAAAATAGCAAATGGGGCATCTCTGAGACGTTCTTTAGAAGCGCCGTAATACTTCCTACTATCTCCTTTTGATTTGCAATATCGGATATCTTTTGCGGCCTGTACTTTTCAACCCACATGGTGCTAGAGGCTTCCATTTAGATGGATTTGGCACATATTACTAATAAACTACACAGGTGAGGATCAAAAGATCCAAGCTACTTGTAAACACATTTGATCGATCGTATCCATTAAATCCTTGAACGATGATTTTTAGATGTTGAAAATTAGCAACCTTCTTCAGGCATATTCTATAGGATACGCCATACAGGATGTAAAGACTGTAATTAATCATGATTTTAAGATAAATGTATCAAATA
>JAWCRP010000019.1:0-16261 GCA_038869175.1 Candidatus Nitrosotenuis sp.
CGCTAGATATTGTGCCAGGAACCAAGTCCTTTATCTTATCTGGAAGTGCTGCAAAGCCGACGTATTTTTTGAATGTTTTACGTGTTATTCCAAGGGAGCGCGCACCCACAGTAATACCCATCTTTTCTGCAAGAAAACTGCAGGAGCGTGCCATGTCTTTGGGATTCATGTTCTTTCTGTGCAGATTCTCGATTACTGATGCGGCCTTGGCATTCTCAAGATCATACCCTTTTGTTAATAACAAAACAGGAATCTTTTTTGCTCTAAGTCTTTTTAGGGCAGCAAGACGTCTTTGCCCAGACATTAAAAGATAGAAGCCTTTTCCGTCCTTTTGTACAAGCGGTGGATTTTGCAATCCCTCATTTTTTATTGATTTTGCAAGCTCACGTATTCCTTCCCGGTCTAGCGAGCGTGCCTGTGCTTCATTCCAGACCCGGATCTTACCTATCGGAACCATTTTCACGCGGTATTGGATCTTTTGTCTGAATCGTGCAGGCATCGTCGACATAATAATAAAAAACAAGATAGTAAATGGTTAGGTTAAATTGAATTTGCCATTGGGTGAGTTAACTACCACTCAACTATGCGATATTGTGATTTATCAGATGCAGAAGATAATGGATTTTGTTATTTTGCTTTACGACCAATACAGGAATCTTTGATTTATGCATGACGTGATTTGATACGCTACCAAGAAATGCTTCTTTTAGTCCTCCTCTTCCTCAAGAACCCATCACAATCAGATCGAATCGATTTTTGTACGATTGGCAAAGTCGGCTATCGCATTACCGGGAATTCCTTTGATTATTTTTTGCCGATAGACTACGCCGGTATTCTCTACGTTACGTTTTGCATTTGTAAGACGTTCCACATGTTTAGCAGACCTAATGGCGCTTTAGATACGTGGCCTTGTAAATAGGCTCTGAGATCATCTCGCATGGTATTTCCAGACAGATTCCACGGTAGGTCTAGCCATGGAGTTTTTAGTGCGTCTTAGGAAGGATGCAATTCTCTGGTTCATAGTTGTTTGATATCTGGCCTCATATGTGATTTTTGAGGTTCTGCTTCATGTTTCTAGCCATATTTGGTACGTAGTGTTTTAATCCTTATTGAAAGCGCCAGGTAAGGGATTCGAACCCCTGAGTGCAAATGCACAACCGCTGCCCTGTTATTAGATCTCGAGGCGGTCGCCGTACCGCTTGGCTAACCTGGCACTTGATCTAACAACTAAGCCACCCCTAATTTAGTACACCGATGCCGAAAATACAAAAGATAGTAAAGTTACTACAAAATAATGGGTCTAGACCTCAAGGGGCTTTTGACATCCCGAGAAAAAATTAAGCTAGAATCGCTCACATCCAAGGTGATAGCGGTGGATGCATACAATACAATCTATCAATTTCTGTCCATAATTCGCGGTCCAGATGGATCCTTGCTTTCAGATAGCAAAGGAAGAGTCACAAGCCACCTTAGTGGACTATTTTATAGAAATGTCAACTTTCTATCACTTGGAATAAAACCGATTTACATCTTTGATGGAAGACCTCCATCACTAAAGGCAGCAGAGATTGAAAAAAGAAAACAGACAAAAAAAGAAGCCACAATAAAATACGAAAAGGCCGTCGCAGACAGAAATTTTGAAGACATGCGCAAATATGCGCAACAGACCACAATAATGCAGGATGGAATGGTAGACGATGCAAAACAGCTGCTCGACCTATTTGGTATACCTCACATTCAGGCACCATCAGAAGGCGAAGCAACCGCGGCACACCTAACAAAGACGGATCTTGCATATGCCGCAGCAAGTCAGGACTATGACTCAATACTTTTTGGCGCAAAAAGATTGGTAAGAAATTTTACCAATAGTGGTAGACGCAAGCTGCCAAATCGCAACACCTACATCGACGTAGAGCCAGAGATGATAGACACTGCCAGGGTACTTCATGATCTTGATGTTACAAAAGAACAGCTTGTTGACATTGGAATATTGATTGGAACAGATTTTAATCCGGACGGATTTGAGCGAGTTGGTCCCAAGACGGCGCTAAAATACATAAAAGAGCATGGTAGACTGGAGGACGTTCCGCAGATTCAAGAACAGCTAACACAAATTGATTACAAGCAAATAAGAAAGATCTTTTTAGAGCCAAAAGTGGCCGATGTTTCTGAGATAAAATTTGGCACCGTAAATTATTCCGAAATAATAAGATATCTTTCCTCGGAGCGGAATTTTTCAAAGGAAAGATTAGAATCATCGCTTGGCAAGCTGCAAAAGGCAACCCAAAGACGCAGTCACACCCTTGAACAGTGGTTTAGCTAAGAACCAACACTAGTATCACAAATACATGTTAAGAAAATCATTACGGGTGGATTTCTTCCACTTCCCAGCTTTTGCCTACCCATACTCCGAGAACTTTGACAGGTAGATTCCATGAATTGATAACCGACATTGCTTTTTTGACTTCTGCGATGTGTTCTTTTTTTGAGACTGGGTTGCCAAGACAGTTGTAATGTGCCGACACCACTATCACTCTTGAGCGGTGAGCATTTACGGATATCAAGACCTTTGGCTTTATTTGCTCTATACGCTTTGGGTCTAGGAACGATTTATCAATTCCAGGCTCCGTTATGGTATCAACATATTCTACTTTGTAATTTTCTTTGAGCCAATGTGAAATTGGGAGTTGAATTCTTCCATCCATACAACTAATTGATGTTCCAAATTTAGACAATGTCTCTTCCTCTTAAAACAGAACATGCAAAACCCGACAGATGTTTTTGTTGAAATAACATGAATGTTTCATTACAGTACTGCATAGGAAGTATACGACTTGATGTCTATTATACAAGTAGTATTACAATGTAATACAAACTGTCATTCTGATGGAAAGATCAGCATTATGTTTCCTTTTTTTGATTTTATTTCCAGTTTTTTCTTTAAGATATCTGCAAATAACTCTTTGATAAGAGTTTCAACATACAACGACCACTTGTCACCAAGATCATGTTGAATCTTGAATATGTATGAATTATTTGTCTGTTCAATGTTGTGTTGCATCCAAGCCACATTAAGCCATGCCCGCAGAATCTCAATAAAATCATTGACCGTGTACTCTCCTTTCATAAAATGTAAGATATCGGAGAATGTCTCCTTTTCTATGTTCAGTGCGAGCTTGATTATCTCATCATTGTCAAGTCTTTGAATAGCAGCCTTGACAAATGGTTTTGTCATTGGCAACAAGCCGACTTTTCTTTCATATCTGCCCCACAGAACATGGTTTGCAAGTATTTTCAAAACCAATGCATTGAGGTTGATTTTTTCAAGGCCTGCCTCTTTCTTAAGTTCCTCAACAAGAGATGCAGGAAGTCGAAAAGTATTGATTTGTGTTTTATCACCCATACGCCTCGAGCAAAAACAATCCTCTTGTGGATAAATAGATATGCAATGTAATTAAGACATACAAAGCATCGGTCAAACATTTGGCAACATCCAACCAATACGCGATTAAAAACTCAGAAGGCAAAAACTGCCTAAAGTCCACATCGGCAACTATTTGGATATCAAACTACAAAATTAGAAGGCATGTTAGAGGCCTATCGCTTTCAAATTTTGGATCATGGTACAACATATAATAAAGATCACACATAAAACACCACAACCACCAACCTGTGAACCAGATGATCTCAAAAAACACAACAAAATATTGTTTTACGCTTGCAGGTATTTTGATCGCAACAATTACACTTTGGTTTATCATAGCCATTCCAGAATACAGCAAACTGCCAACCGACTTGAATATGACCATCGAATATGATGGTGAAAATCAGATAGCAGATACAGTTGGAGGCAATCTACGATCAGAAAGATTCAAAGACACACTATCTCTGAAGGCAATCGGCAAAAATGGAAATATTCTTACCATAGAATCAATAACGACTGGAATAAAAGCAGATACAGGAAAAATAACATTTCAAGACAAAAAGACATACCATGTAGACCAATACACTTTGATGCACACAGATTTTGAAGGCAAACGGTTCGGATTTCTTCCAGGTGTTGAAAAACAAGACTATGCCTTTATTCATCCTCTGATGTTTACCGATTCAGTTTTAGTCTATCAAGGAACAGATGAGATAGATGGATTACCGTTATACGTGTTTGAGACCAAATTCATTGGCAATGATGTGACTTTGGCATATCCGCAATTTTACCCAGCCACAATACATTCTGATAGCAATGCCAAACTCTGGGTGGAGCCCAACACTGGAGAGGTAATTCGAATCGTGAAGACATGGGAAGACTATGTCGTAGAAAACGGCCAGAGAAAGGACACAGTAAGTATTGGTACCAAGTACACAACTCCGTTTACTGAATACATACTAATTCATCATGCCGAAGTAAAAATTGCCAACCTACGACTTGTAACTTATATCGTACCAGCATTATTAGGTTCAATAATTCTTGGGGCAGGCACAGGCATCATCATGTCAAAGCGGCTTTCTGCTATAAAAAGCGAGATGGAGACAAAAGAGAAAATGACCGTACTTGGAAATCTGACGGCTCGCATCTCCCATGATTTTCGAAACCCACTAAATGTCATCTCCAATGCAGCCCAGCTTTTGGCAGCCCAACAGGATCAAAAACCGGAAGAAATTAAACGCAAAGTTGATCTCATAAAAAGATCAGTTGACAGAATGATGTATCAAATCAACGACATAATGAGCTATGTCAAAGATGTCAAGCTCAACTTAGAATCAGTGTCACTCAAACAAGTGCTCGAGTCATCCATTGAAAATTCGGAAATTCCAAAAACAGTTAATGTGTCTCTTCCCGCATCTGATGTCACTATCGTAGCAGATTCCCACAAGCTGGTAACAATGTTTACAAACATACTAACAAATGCCGTACAAGCTATGAACAAGACAGGTCACATAGACATTAGCATGCAAGAAAGCGACAAGTCGGTAAAAATTCACATTACAGATTCCGGTCCCGGTATTCCAAAGGAGATAATTGACAAAATCTGGGAGCCGTTATTTACAACAAAACAGTCAGGAACAGGACTTGGCCTTGTGAGTGTAAAATCAATAGTTGAGGCACATGGTGGAAAAATTAGCGTAAAGAATAATCCAACCACATTTACAATCGAGTTGCCAAAAAATCAGAATAATAAAAAGGATTGAAGATCAGAACGAGATTGTCATAAATGAGTTTATTGCAAGTATTCCAATTATGTGGACTGCTTCAAGTATAATCCCCAAGAATAAGCCGTTTTTGGCCATGCCCGCATCCTTCTTTCTTAGAACAAAGAACGCTATCAGACCTCCTACCACGCCAACAAAAATAGGCAAAAGATACGACCACTTTGTAGTACGTTTTTCAGATTTTAGTTGATCATCAGTTTATGATTTAAATCTAATCATATAAACTGACTTATCAGTCATTTTTATTGACCAGCGCAAAAATATTGATAAAATATGCGTAAAATTTTTTAACGATACCCTAAAAAATCAATTAAATGATGCATAAGATTGTCGCACTAGTTGCAATTGCCACACTCATAGCGTCAGTTCCACTTGCGAGTAGCGCATTTGCGCAAAAATACGAACAAAACGATCTGAGAGCAATTGCAGACACATATAGGAATGCAATAGAAAAGGCTCGAAGCGATTTTCAAGCAGCAATAAAAAAAGCAAACGATGACGCGCGAGCATCGGTGGAGAAAGGATTACCAATTGAGCAGATAAATGCAGAGTCCAAGGCTGCAATCCAGAATGCACGCGATGCACTCAAAAATGCAATAGAAGATGCTCGTTCAGAGGCCAAGGAAAGCCTACTAAAGCTCAAAGCTGCAATCGATGCAAGATCTAGATAACACCATACAGATCAGCTTAATTGTTTTTTTAGTTCATCGAGTGCAGATTGAACCTCGCTTACTGCAGCTCCGTCTTCTAGTGTGCTGACATCGCCGATTTTTTCATTGCTAGCTATTGCCTTCAAAAGTCTTCTCATTATCTTTCCGCTACGAGTCTTTGGGAGTTTTGAGACAAAAAAAATCTGCTGAGGCGTCGCTATTGCGCCAATATCCCTTCGAACTGACTCTATTACACCTCTTCTGAGATCACCATTAACCTCAATTCCCTGCTTTGGAACAACAAATGCTATTATCACCTCACCTTTTATTGGGTCTGGAACACCGCATACTGCAGCCTCGGAAATTGATTTGTGCGATACAAGGCTGCTTTCAAGCTCTGCAGTTCCTATTCGGTGACCTGCCACCTTTAACACATCATCTGCACGTCCAAGCAACCAAAAGTATCCGTCCGTGTCCTTTATTGCATAGTCACCCGTATAATAATAGCCATCATACTTTGACCAGTAAACAATCTTGTACTTTTCATCATCACCCCACAAAGTCAAAAGCATGCCCGGCCAGGGCTTGCGTATCACAAGGTGCCCCTTGGTTCCAGCAGACACCTCATGTCCGTCATCATCAACTACACCAATATCCACCCCTGGAATTGCAAGTGCTGCAGAGCCAGGCTTGAGAGGGATTGTTTCAAGTCCAGGCAACGGGGATAACATCATTCCTCCAGTCTCAGTCTGCCACCATGTATCAATTATCGGGCACCTGTCTTTGCCAATCACCCTGAAATACCACTTCCACACTTCGGGATTGATTGGCTCACCTACGGTTCCAAGCAGCCTCAGTGACGAAAGATCATATGAATTTGGAATCTCATCACCAAATTTCATAAACATTCTAAGTGCTGTCGGCGTAGTATAGAATATGGTGACCCTGTACATTTGAAGAATCTCCCATATTCTTGCAGGAGTTGGATAGTCAGGCGCACCCTCATACATTACAATTGTCGCACCGCAGATTAACGGAGCATATGCAACGTAGCTATGCCCTGTCACCCATCCAATATCTGCAGTACAAAAATAAACGTCCGAATCCTTAATGTCAAATGCCCATCTGAATGTAGAGGTAATGTGCGTTAGATAGCCACCAGTATCATGCAGTACGCCCTTTGGTTTTCCAGTAGTACCAGAAGTATACAAAATATACAATGGGTGGTCACTAGATAGATCTTCTGCGTCACATGCACTTGATACATTCTTAACAAACTCGTCCCACAGAATGTCTTTGTTTCCAAGATTGATTGGAATGTTTGCTCTTTTTAGTACTATAACATGTTGTACAAAATCAAGATCCTTTATTGCATCATCTACGGTATCCTTTAGCTTAACCACCAGGCCTCTCCTATATCCCCCATCAGCTGTGATTATCACCTTTGATTTAGAGTCCAGCACTCTATCACGTATTGATGATGCGCTGAACCCGGAAAATATCACAGTATGGATGGCACCTATTCTTGCACATGCAAGCATTGCAACAATTATCTCTGGAACCATCGGAAGGTAGATTGTAATGCGGTCTCCTTTTTGTACATCAATTGACTTGAGTGCATTGGCCATCTTTTGAACATCAATCAAAAGATCCTCGTAGCTGATTGTACGCCTGTCTTGGTTTTCACCTTCCCAAAATATCGCCGTTTTCTTCCTGTTTTTATGTACGTCCAGTGCGTTGTATGACGCATTTATCCGCCCGCCCGAAAACCAGCGTGCAAAAGGAGGATTCCATATGAGAGGCGCATCCCATTCTTTAAACCATTTCAGGCTACGTGCCTGTGTTTCCCAGAATGAGACATAACCGCTTGCCGCCTCCAATCTAGTCTTAGTATCGTGATTGCCAAGACCAATCTCAAAGATCTCAGTTTCCACAATACTTTTTGAGGCAGGTTATTTGTAAACGTTAAATTCTAAAACAAAAACCATCGAGCATGCCGTCTAGAAGGCAGATGCCTTTCAATTGGATAAAAAAGAGGAATTGCCTCTCTACTAGGCTTCCAGGTTCTCGAGCTGATCCGGTGTTGCGCTAACAGTGTTTGTTACATCCGGATCTGGCCTTTCAGGTACACTAGGTAATACTGCAGATTGCCATACTAGTTCTTCCTTATTTGGTTCGGCCGAGAAAGAATTGTTGTTTGGTGATGCAGCAACCTGTTCTGAAGGCTGTGGTGGCGCATCCGTCGATACGCTTTCCGTCGGTTCTGGTGCTTTTGGTTCAGTATATGAGGGCACGGTTGTTGGAGTTACTACTTGTTTGCCAGTTGAAGTGTTGGTCACAAGATACGACACAGCAGACTGTTGAATTTGATCTCTTTGGTTCTGTGTCTGTGCGCCATCAAGCGACATATCGGCGATTCTTTTTTGGATGTTGAGTATTTCGGCTTTTTCGTGGTCAATGTGTTCCATTATCTCGCTAGTATGCGTTTTGATAAGGTCGTATTTTGACTCCGAGATCTCGTTGCTCTTGAACTGAACTTTTGCGTCAAACAGTAATACTTTGACTGACTTTAGTTGTTCGTTAAGATCTTCGAGTCTCCCTGCAAGCCTGCTTGTGATGTCTTTTTCTGCTTCCTCAAGTGTCAGCAGTTTGGACTTGTACTTTTCGTGGATTATCTCGGCATCTTCCCTCATCTCGTCGTTTTCCGATACGATGTCGATGAGTGCCTTGAGTCTTCGAATTGTCAGTCCTTTCTCCCTGAGGAATCTCTGGGCATCAAGTCTCCATTTTGGAATATAGATTACGACATCGCCCTGAACAACTAGTTGCTCAAATGGGACTTGTTTTAGGCCATCAAGACCGCAATCAATTCCCACTGTCTGTATGCTTCCATCTATGTCAGTTATTGTTCCGATAACTTTGCCCACAGAGGTACCATACATATCTTTGACATGCTTGCCAATAATCTCTATTTCGTCCTTGTTCATTGACAGTGGTTTTGGTGTTTTATATAACCGGCAAAATGTTAACAAGCTTTCTAGTTTTGGTAAGAACAATTTAACAAAACCCCAAAATGCTGCGCAATTTTAAAATCCAGAGCCACCAAACACATCATGATGATAGACAAGAATGGGCTGGACCAGATACTACATTTTGTTTCAAAACGGTGGGTCGAAATGAGTCGAGATCAAGAGAACGCAGCAATGAAGAATTTGCCTGCCAGTTTTTGGATGAATTCTGTTGGAGGAAAGGCCGGAAGCGGACATTGGATGACAATGCTCCTATACACAGAAAGCGAAGATGATGCAAAGGCGCTAAAAGAGGTCCTCCTAAGATGGCAGGCAAAAGGCAGATCTACTACCACAACACCAGATCTGATACAAATTAAGCGAAAATAGTTTAATTACAATCCCAAGATTCCAATCTCAATGACTGACCAGTTTACCGAGTCTGAAAAAAAGATACTTCGTGAACATTTTTCCAACACAGATGACTCGGTCTTTGCCATAACAACCCCAAGACAGGTAGACCGTGGCGCCCTCATGTCAAGGTATAGTAGAACAGACAAGAGCATGAGACGCATATTTCTTGACGAATTCTTGTCAAATGAAAACCGCGGTGAGGACTTTTACAACAAAGTTCTCATCGAATATGGAGACGACTCGGTTGCAGAGCTTGGGATTGCCCAGATAGCAATAGAAGGAATATCCAATATCGCGGTGAAAAAGATTGAAGATCGTAGAATAGGTCTATCATATCTTGAAAAATCATCACGCTATGTTGCATGGGACAAAAAAATTAACGGCGAATACAAATTTTACAAAGAGCCAACAATCATGGCATCAAAGTTTGCAGATGAATATTTGGATTGCTGTAATCTTGACTTTGAAATTTATTCAAAGAGCATAGAACCCATGCTCAAATATGTACGAGAAAGAGAACCAATTGAGAAACTAAAATTCAAAGACCATACATTAAATGCAGAAGTATTATTTTCCAAGCTTAAAGATGACACAGACATAAAATCGGCAACTGCAATATACAATGCAAGTACAAAGGCAAAGGCATTGGATGTTCTGCGGGGTCTATTGCCAGCATCAACTTTAACCAACGTAGGCATCACTGGAAACGGCCGCGCGTTTGAATACCTTTTGACCATACTTTTCAGCTCCGACTTGAAAGAGGAACAAATGCTGGCTACAAAGATAAAACATGAGCTTGACACCACAATCAGGTCGTTTGTGCGCAGAGCCGACGACAAGTACGGGCAGGCCATGCAAAAATACCTCAACAGCATACGCTCCACATCCCAAAAGCTTGCAAAAATGCACAAGGTCAAGACAAAATCAGCTGGCGCACACGTAAGACTGGTAAACTCAGAGCCAGAATCTAGTGCCATCAATAAGATAATTGCTGCAACGATTTACGAATCACATACAGCCCCATACCAGGCAATTCTAGCAAGTGTGAGCAAGATGAAGAAATCAGAAAAAGAAAAAATCATCAGAAAACTTGCAAAAGCAAGACAGAACAGAAGACAACGCCCTCCACGTTCCTTTGAGATGACCCAGTATACTTTTGACATAGTTGGAAACTTTGGTATGTTTCGTGATCTGCACAGACACCGAGTACTAACACTGCAAAGACAGCTTTTAACAACAGATCACGGATTTGCAATTCCGCCTGAGATAGAGCAGATAGGGATGCTTGCAGAATACAAAGAGTGTATGAGTAGATCAAAGCAGGTATTTACCAAGATGAGAGCAAGATACCCTCAGCAGGCCCAATATGTAGTCAACTTTGCATACAATTATCCATTCTTTATGAGTTTAAACTTGCGAGAAGCATGCCACCTAATAGAGCTTCGCACTATACCCCAAGGACATGCGGACTATCGTCAGGTGGGACAGAAAATGTTTTCTCAGATAAAAGAAAAGCATCCATCTCTATCCCGCATAATCAAGTTTGTGGATCTTAAGACATACGGGCTTGAGCGATTTGAGGCAGAAAAAAGAAAAGAAGAAAAAAGAAACAGATCTTGAAGAATGTTATAATAACTCCTTCGCTAAAATACACCATGAACAATATCAATAAATCAGATGATGATTGGAAAAGTATTCTAACAGATGAACAGTATCAAGTGTGTCGTCAGAAGGGAACGGAGCCTCCATTTACAGGCAAATACACATACTGCAAAGACGACGGAATTTATCGCTGTGTCTGTTGCGGCAACGAGTTATTCGGCTCAGACACAAAATTTGATTCCGGCACTGGCTGGCCCAGCTTTTACAAGCCGATACATGAAAACAGTATCAAGTATGAAACAGATTCTAGTTACGGCATGCTTAGAACCGAGGTAATGTGCGCAAAATGCGGCGCTCATCTAGGACATGTATTTGATGATGGACCAGCACCGACGTTTAGCAGATTCTGTATAAACTCAGTTTCACTAGACCTTGATAGAAAAACGTCGCCCAAAAATTCACTATAGCATTAATAAATTAGGATTAAACCAGTGAACTTGTTGAATATAATAAAGCCAACGAACTGGAGTAGAAATATTTGAGAATAATCCTATGCGGTTTTGGTACAGTATCCCAGAGCCTAGCAAAGCTATTGGTTTCAAGAATGGATGATCTGTATGCAAAATACGGAATAAAACCTAGAATAGTAGGAGTATTTGATAGCAGAGGCGGCGTCACAGATTCATCTGGACTTGACCTGAACAGGTTAGTCGACGTAAAAAAGAAGTTTGGGACAGTAAAAAAATACGACAAATCCAAAAAAACTAAGACTGGACTGGACATAATCAACAACACGGATGCAGATGTCCTAATTGAGACAACTGCAAGCAACTACAAAGATGCAGAACCTGGTATGTCCCATATCACAACGGCCATGAAGCGAAGAATGCATGTCATATCTGTAAACAAAGGCCCGTTGGCACTTGCATTTCCATCATTAATGGAACTTGCAACTTACAATCAGGTACTTTTCAGATTTAGTGGCACCGTTGGCGGTGGGACACCAATTCTCGATTATGCCAAGAACAGTCTTAGAGGAGAGCAAATAACGTCGTTTGCAGGAATTTTAAATGGAACCACCAACTACATCCTTACCAACATGGCAAATGGTATGAGTTTTGATACTGCATTAAAAGATGCACGCTCAAAAGGATATGTTGAAGCAGATGAATCATTAGACCTTGATGGCTTTGATGCCGCAGCAAAGCTCGTAATACTTGCAAATTGGGTCATGGGAATGAAAGTGACTATGCCAGACATAAAGAGAGTAGGCATACGCAAAGTCACAACAAATGACATCAAGGCGGCTGCAAAAAGAAAATGCGCAGTCAAACTTATCGCATCATGCAACAAGGAACTAGTAGTATCACCAACTGAGGTTCCTGTAGATGATCCTTTGTGCGTGAATGGAACACTCAACGCAATATCGTTTACATCTGAGCACTCGGGCACACAGACAATCATAGGAAGAGGAGCAGGCGGCACTGAAACTGCAAGTTCCATACTAAGAGATCTTCTTGACATTCGCAAGGAAATATCAAGGGATTGAAATCAAATCTAATTTCTAAAACAGACACTGCTGCAATGCTAAATGAGATTCATAAACAATGGAAGATGGATCTACCAAAAATAAAGAACCTAAAGATCTATGAGGTGGATGAGACCTCGCAGATAATTATTGGTACAGGCCTTACGGCATTAAAAATTGGTAATTCCTATCTTCCATTTCTAACAGATGCTGGCATTTTAGAAAAATTCCCAAGTGTAACAGTTGACATGGGCGCAGTAAAATTCATGTGTGATGGGGCAAACGTAATGAGACCCGGAATAAGACGCTTTACAGAATTTGCAAAAGACGACATTGTGTGCGTAGTAGAAGAATCACAAAGAAAGTTTCTTGCAGTTGGAAGGGCACTAGTTCCAAGTAGCGATCTTGAAACCATGACCAAGGGTGCAGTAATTGAAAATATTCACTACATATCAGATAGGTATTGGGAAGTCCGAAAATCAATCAAAGAATAGTCCGAACCCGTAATTAGTATCAGAAACTACAATAGGGAAATATCGGAGGATAATCTGATGGGATTGGATGGAAGATTCTCAAAGACATTTGGTCCTGGGATCATATTTGCCACAACCGCAATTGGCGTATCACATCTAATACAGTCTACTAGGGCAGGAGCCGAGTATGGTTTACTCTTAATTGGAATAGTGTGCATGGCAAATCTATTCAAGTATCCATTTTTTGAGTTCAGCTCTCGCTACGCAAATGCCACAGGAACCAGCCTCATAGATGGATATAGAAAACTTGGAAGGCATTTTCTAATACTATATTTGGCAATAACTATTTCATCCATGTTCATAATCACGGCTGCAGTTGGTTTTGTTACAGCGGGGTTTTTTGAAAATCTTTTTGGAGTAAACTTTCTTGGAGTCTGGTCGGTCGTCATATTATTTGGAATTTGCATCATAATACTCCGCAGTGGGAGATACCGCATCTTTGATGGAACCATAAAGATCATAAGCATAGTCATGATCTTTTCTACCACTGCAGCATTTTTGATTGCTGTTGTCAATGGCCCAGTTCACCAGACAGACTCCATTATACCACCAGAATTAATTACACAGACAGGCATACTTTTTTTGATAGCCCTGATGGGATGGATGCCAATGCCAGTTGACATTTCAAGCTGGCATGGCCTGTGGACACTTGAGAGAATAAAACAGACGGAGTTTCGTCCTCGTCTAAAGGAAACTCTGCTCGAATTCAACATAGGATACCTCATTACAGCAATTTTGGCAGTGTTTTTTGTGGTGCTTGGGGCATACATCTTTTTTGGCTCACAGCAAGCTCTTCCTGACAACAATGTCTTATTTGCAGACACAGTAGTCTCACTATACACCAAGACAGTCGGAAGCTGGAGCTATCTGATAATTGCATCATCTGCCTTTAGCATAATGTTTGGCACGATAGTGGCAGTATTTGATGGATATTCGCGTGCAGTTCAGAGAGCGATTGAACAGCTTTCAGACAAAGCAGAGCCAACAGACGCCAGTAAATCCAAGCGGACATATTTCATTCTTCTGGCATCTCTTGCAATAGGCTCACTTATCGTCCTTGTACCGTTTGGCAACAAGATGAAAGACCTGATTGATTTTGCCACTACCGTTTCCTTTCTTATCGCCCCAGTGGTTGCAGTTTTTAATTATAAGCTGGTAACTGGAAAATATCTTGCAAAAGATATGCAGCCGCCATCCTGGCTAAAGATTTTAGGTGTTGCAGGAATAGTTTTTCTGATAGGATTTGCGATTTTCTTTATAGTGAGCAGATTTTAGGCAAATTACGCTATAACTTTTCGGTGAACTCTTTTGAGCCGTCTTTTGTGATCACAAGTACGTCGATGCCATCACCGCTAAAAGAATCGCGCAATGTTGCAGCACGTATTGATTTTATGGCAAGATCTGTTGCTTCTTTTTCCTTCATTCCTGGCTTGTATTGCTGATCAAGTACGCCAAGTGCCATTTCGGCCCCAGTACCTACTGCGGCATACTCGTCTGGGAGAACTGAACCTAGTGGGTCCAATGTGTATATTGCCGGCTTGTCTACCACGCCGCCAACTATGATTTGAGTCAAGAACGGGTAGAATCTTCGCTCATACATCAGATTAGACATCATCTTTGCAATCGAGTTTGGTGGAACATCACGCTTTAGCTCCATCTTTCTAATTTTGGCAAGCGCCTTTATCTGGAGAACCAGTAATTGCATGTCAGCTACAAGTCCTGCGATTGTGACACCGACCTTGTCAGTAAGTGAGAATGTCTTTTTTGTTGTCTTGCTTACTAGAAAGTTTCCATAAGCTACTCTCTTTTCGCTTGCAACAACTACACCGTTATCGAATGTGATCCCTACCGCCGTCGCTCCAGGCATATACATTGACATGTTTTGAGGTGCCGGTGATACACATTAAAGTCTTTTCTGTCGGTACATGGTCAAGGCTGCCTTGCAAATTTAGCCATTATCAAGCACATACACTTGGTGGTCTTTCTGAGTAGATCCAGTCTTGCAAACTCGTTTGGTGAATGAATGCGTGAAAACATGTATGTTGAGCCGATCGATACACATGGCACTTTGAGTATGTGTGCAAATGAGTGCATCGGACCGGTTCCGGCATTTGAGATGTTTACGATATAGCTGCCAAAGGATTCTTTTGCGGCCTTGCTTACCACACCCACAAACGGATCCTTAGGATTTGTTCTTGATGCAGCCTCACCATGATACATCCTGACCTTTATGTCTGAAAATCCGTTTCTCTTTAGGTGTGTCTTTAATCGGGCAAATTGTATTTTTGGAACCATTTTTGGAACCAATCTAAAGTCGAGTTTTACGAATGCGGATGACGGAAGGACGGTTTTTGCTCCTTGCAATGTGTAGCCGGACATTATTCCTGCGATGTTACATGTTGGCTCTCCAGCAAGTGCTCTTTTCAGTTCTATTCCCTTTTTGTTATTTACAAATCCGCGTATTTTGTACTCTGAACGAAATGCCTTTTCATCGAGCGGCTCCTTTTGAAGCAGCAACACATCGTCTTTTGTGAATCCCTCCACTTCTTTATACCAGTCTTTTATGAGGATACGTCCATCTGCGCTGCGCATTGTTTTTAATGCATCAATTAATCTCCATGCAGGATTTTTCAATATCACTGCAAGACTAGAGTGCGCATCACGCGACAATTCCGTGACAGACATCTCAACATAAAGCAATCCTTTCATTCCAAGCCCTATGATTGGCCTGCCCTTGGAATCCACATATCCAAACTCCCATATTACAGCATCGCAGGAAAATTTGCTTTTGTATTTTCTCAGATATCTTCCAATGTTGGCACTCCCTGTTTCCTCTTCACCTTCAATTACAAACTTGACATTACATGGCACATCACCCTCTGCTTTTAGGAACGCCTCAACTGCCTTTATTCTGGTTATGAGCTCGCCCTTGTCATCAGCAGAACCACGGCCGAAGATTTTGTTTCCTCTTATGTTTCCGCTGAATGGATCATCATCCCACAGATCCAACGGCTCTACTGGTTGAACGTCATAATGATTGTAAAACAAGATTGTCTTGTTCGGATTTTTCTTTGATTTTACTTCGCCAAATACTATTGGCGGTGTCTTGTTATTCAGCCTCAGGATTTGGGACGATATACCGGACTTTTTTAGAATTTTGCTTGTAAGATTGGCGCACTGTTCAATTCCTTGATTTTTTGCAGAAACACTTGGCTGCCTGATGAGCATTTGCAGGTCAGATAGCAGCCCGGCAAAACCAGCATCAACTTGCCTTAATGCCTTCATGTCATACAGTCCTGTCAAAAGGCTTCATAGCCG
>JAWCRP010000020.1:0-15222 GCA_038869175.1 Candidatus Nitrosotenuis sp.
GTTCAATCTCTCCATCTTGTTGTTCATGTTTTCTTCAAACATGCCAAGATGTATTAGGTGATGTTGAGATCAGCTTCATCGTGTTTTGTGTGGCTACTAAAGGAATCTAACACTCTGCTGTCCTTTTTTATTACTTTGTGTGCCTTTTCGTTGTGAACGATCAATCCTGTGGCAGAATAGAATTGAAGATTACACATATCACACCGAAACGACATGTGTTATATCACCAGGTTTTGGATAAAACGGAATTGGTTGAATCCTAGCTGAGTCAAGCTTGTAGATTGACATACATCACATAGTAATTCTGCCATATGTTTTGTCCATTCTTTAAAACTAGAGTCAGATTAATCAGTGAGCACCGCCGAAAAACTTGAAAACTTGTTTCTTTTCCCAGATTGCCACAAGAATGAGAATCATAGTGCCTAAAATCAAACTAATATGCTCTGAGAATAGATATGCCGATGTTTCCCAGACACCACGCCAAAATAGAACCAATCCCACACCTGTACACAGTAATGATAGTGTATGCCTACGCGGGTGTAGTTTGTCCTCATACATGAAACGATATTGAAAAATAGCTTTTGATTATACTGTGTGAATCATTTTTTATCTAAGCAGGGAATACTGTTTATCTTGCCTTTTGGATGTATTTACTTTGCACCAGTGACAAGCATTGTCAATACCCTGCCGGCATATATTGCGCCAATCGAAAGTCCGACATTGCCAAGTATGTTGACAGCAAGCAATCCAAACTGCTTGTTGTCTATCATTGATGATGACTGGAGTGCAAAAGCTGACATTGTAGTTAACGAACCGCAGAATCCAACTGCCACAAATAGCACATATTTGGCATCAAGATTCCAGTGTTGTGACAGTATCATGAACACGCCAAGCAAAAAGCTTCCAATTATGTTTGCAATCAACACGTTAGCGTAGAATGCGCCAAGCACTATCTGCGACTCTGTTATTCTGTATCGTAGCAAAGTTCCCATTACCCCTCCAACTGCCAATAACAATATCTCAACACCCTTCATTTTTACACCACATAATAGAGCATTACTTGCAAGTATAATGTGTTTTTGTTATTTTACCGATATCTGTCTTTTACCTTGTTTTCATGCTCTTCTCTTGCATGATGTAATCTGTCCTTTTCATGTGCAAATTGTTTGCCGCACCCGGTGCATTTTAGAATCGTTCTTTTATGAACCCGTCTTGCATGGCTTATCATCTCATCCCATGTCCCAAATTTCTGTTTACAATCCGAGCAGATGTTTTTGTTGCGAGAGAAAAGGCCCAACCCTACATAT
The DNA here is from genome assembly GCA_038869175.1 of Candidatus Nitrosotenuis sp. GTDB lineage: Archaea > Thermoproteota > Nitrososphaeria > Nitrososphaerales > Nitrosopumilaceae > Nitrosotenuis. The sequence goes on from JAWCRP010000020.1 coordinate 1,308, forward strand.
AAGCAGTTAAAATATAAAAATACTTATTCCAAAGATTCAGCTTTTCTCTTCTTCACGTACTATGCTAGTCATTTGCTATTCATAAACTGGCGAATGTCCCTGTAATGATTTGATCTGTCTGCTGTTCACCTTATGCCGATTTTGTTTTTTTACATCCATGATGGATTTTTTTATAATTTTGTTTGTCTTTTGTTCATCGTTTTCTTTGCTTGATTTTATTGTATAGGCCTGGGTATTATCTATGAAAGTATAGTTAACACTAGACTTGTCCACAATCCTTACCGTTTTTTTCTTTTTTCTGCTCATTTTGTAAACCTTGAATTTGTAGATGCCAGAACAAAGTCAATAATTAAAAATTCAGTTTGTGTTTAGCAAAAAGTCCAAGCAACCATTGTTTATGGAAGATTCAGAAACACTACACATAATTTCCTTGTAATAAAATTTAAGTGTTTTTTAGGTTGTATGCACTCATCACAAGTGTTTTCTTCTGCATGATCATATACAAGGAATACGGTTGCAGATAATAACCATAATGCCGAAAGATTCTAGGCGAATACAAATCAAAAGCTCGGGGATTCGCACGTCCCAAGCTTTTGATTCTGTATCAGCTATTACAGTTTTGCCAATTCTATGTTATTCATACTTGGTATTACAGCTAGATTAGGCTTGCGAATGAATTTAGAGTATAATTTATGAAAAAGAGTTTTTAGGGTTTATCGGCGCTTTCTCTGGCCAGGCTTGTTTTGGCCCGGCGTTCTGTGCAATTCAAATCTTTTCCTAAAGTTGCTTTTGTTTCTAAGAATCGAGATTGTGCCTACACGCTTTCTGCCCTCTACCTTTGGCGTTTGGCCCTTTACCTTTCCTGCCTTTGTAATCGATCCGTGAGTTGCCATGGTTTGTGTAAAACAGATTTGGATTTATGTATTTGCGTTTACCAGTACTTTGCTTTGATTGTCTCAATTACCTGTTCGTGCTCTCTGCCCTTTCTTCTTGCATACCTTTCCATTGCTCCAAGCGGTACCCCACCAAGGGAGCGAGCAATCATGTTAAAGAATCTCTTTTGGACTGAGCCATGGCTTCCTGTCTTTGTCATGAATTTTTGTATTCCATACTTGAAGTTGTGTTGCCATGTCTTGTACATCACGCCAAGTTGTGCAGGATTCATCTCATTACCGATGTTAAAGAACTCTGACTTTTCCAGCAGTCCGATTGGTACAAATGTCAGCGGTGTTGCCGTGAACATCGAGTCAGGCTGCTCGCGCTCAAGCTCGCTAATCAACTGAATCGTCTCCCATGAATCCTCAGGAGTCTCATCATTATCAAGTCCCATGATAAGAGTAAATGCAGGAATCCAATGGTTTTCATTTAGAGTCTTTACTCCTTCCTTTACCACCCAGTGCCACTCTTCAGGCATAAATGGTGCAAGCTTTCTGTCGGCGTACTTGCCAATCAGCCTCAGGCTTCCTGTTTCAAATCCGCATTGAATTCCAATCAGATTGGACGGTCCTGCTTTGATTATCTTTGAAAGATTTGGAATCAACTTTTCATCCGCAATTGCGCCTGCCAATGTTCCGTGTGTTGGGTTTGTGTGCTCTATTCCAGCAGACATGATTGCTTTGAACAGATCCTCAAGGGCATCCCTGTTTGGCTCCATCTGCTTGCTTGTTCGCGGATCCATACCATACACAAAGATGTCGTCGCTGTGTACCCACGCGTTTCGCAGCCCACCCTTTTTGATGTTGACCTCGATTTCTTTTTTGACCTTTTCTGGAGAATAGTATCTTAGTGCGCGAAGTGTGACATCGCAGAACTTGCATCCTCTGCCGCATCCCCGCATGACCTCAATCATTCCGTGCATCGATGGCTCCACTATATCCGGAATCTCATCTATTTCAGGCCTGTCCCAAAAGTTCACAAATCTTCCATGTACTGTCTTGTTGCCTCTGTTGAACTCTTTAATGTCCACCTTAAAGTCGCTTCTTTTCCTAAATGGATTCATGTTGTCAAAGTCGCCGTTAATCAAATAGTTGAAGAATCTTCCTGCGTGTCCGTCGATTTCTGGAGCTATTCCGCCAAGCTCACCTTCCAACACAGCATACAGTCCGTACTCTTCGATTTTTTCTGGATCATAGTTGTACTGCCATGTACCTGATGCGCCGGCAATCACCTTTGCGTTGCTGCCGTTCTTCTTCTTTGCCTCCAGAATCTTTTTGTGAAGATATGCGTTATAGTATTCATCATATGAGATTTGCTTTCTACCATAAGTAAATGTCATAGTCACAGGTCCCATGCCAAGCGGATCCATCTCATATGTTCCAACCACCTGCGTTTCAGGGCCGATGAACTTGTCCACATGATCTGGATGTGCCACTACCACATCCTCGCGCTTAAAGCCGTCGCGCAAAAGACCTGCCTCCACCTTTCTGAGTCCATAGGGGGCATACGATGCCACTCCATTTACGTGTGGAATTGGATTGCAGATAAAATCAAAGAGTACTTTTGGAGTCACCTGGTTTTTGAGTATCTTGTACCAAAAGCTGTTTGGGTCGCGGTGCGGGTCAATTGCAGGCGCACATCCAAAAAATGTTGCAAGCGAAATTCCACGGTAATTTGACATTAAAGTGCGATCCGCAGTAAGTACGATCTTTGGATGTGCCATTTATCTCCTAGTACGCGTGTTTTTTTTTATTTGTTTTAAACGTTTAGGTACAAACAAGCACGTAAAACATCGAATTTGCAACTACCGCTTTAAAAACGGCTCAAAAGTTAATAGTTTTCAATTATGCCGGACTTGCTCCTGTGAGTGCGCCCAAACTCGTTGCTCTTGTCCAAGAATTGTCCATCAAATACTGTGCCATCATGGCAGACAAGGACATCATCCATGCAACAGCTTCCGCAGATTCCTATTCCGCATTTCATCATCCTCTCCAAGCTTGCTTGCACAAAGATGTTTTTTGCATTAGCAAGACTCACAACCTTGTGCATCATTATCTCAGGCCCACACGTGTACACAGCATCAAACCTTTCCTGCTTGAGCAGATCTTCTAGGATGTCAGTTACAAATCCCTTTTTTCCATAAGAGCCATCTTCGGTTGCCACAATGACTTGGTGTTTTCTGTTTGCAAGAATTTGCTTTGCTGTTTCCTCAAAAAAGACCTCCTCTTTTGTCTTTGAGCCCATCAACACCGTCACATCGTTTGTTTGCTTTGCAAATTTGGCAAGTCGCATAAGAGGCACAAGTCCGGTTCCGCCACCTACAAGAGCTATCTTGCCATCACGCATCTCAAAGGAGTTACCGTATGGGCCCCTCACACCGATTTGCTGTCCTACTTGCATGTTATAGAGTGCAGTTGATGACTGGCCGCGTTTTCTTACAGTAAATGCTGCTTTTCCGTGCTCTTCTACCACCATCACACTCATTGGAAGCTCATTTACTCCGGGAATCCAGACCATTGCAAACTGGCCCGGCAAGACATCTGCCATCACGCTATCTGATATGACCAAAGTTCTAACTGTTGGAGTCTCATCTATTATTTTTTCAATTATTCGTATCTGCGGCCTCTTAGTAATTTCTTGCAAGCCCCACCATCTCCGAGATTTTCGAGTATCCTTTTCTTTTCATATAATTTATGATTCCGTCGTTAATTTCACCAAACACATCAATCCATCCATCCCCTACCGCACTGCCCACCTGAACTGCCGATGCCCCAGCTAAAATAAACTCTACTGCATCCTCCCATGTTGATATTCCGCCACACCCAATTATCGGAATGTTATATTTGGAGGCAATCTCATACACGCACCTTACTGCAACGGGCCTAATTGATGTTCCCGACAGACCGCCGATTTTATGACTGAGCAACGGCCTTTGTGTTTCAACGTCGATTCCCATCGCCCTGATTGTGTTGATTGCAGTTATCGCATCTGCACCGCCATCTATTGCGGCCTTGACTGTGTTAAGATAATCCGTCGTACCAAGCCCGACCTTAGCTACTACTGGAGATTTGGTTGTCGATTTGACGCGTCTGACTATTCGCGTAACCAGTGCAGGATCATCACCGACCTCAAGGCCAACCTTTTCCACATGCGGACACGACAGGTTTAGCTCGTATCCGGTAATTTTGATGCCATCAAACTGCTTTACCATAAATTCAAAGTCCTCCTCTATTGAGCCAACCAAGCTTACAATTATTGGCACGTCCTTGTTTTGTGAGATCATCTTTGCAAAATATGGAGCGCCTGGATTTGACAGTCCGACTGCGTTTAGATATCCACCTTTTATCCCCACAATTGTCGGATTCGGATACCCTTCCCATGGTTCCTTGCTGAGTGATTTTGAAACTACTGCTCCTGCTCCTGCCCTGTAAATTCTTCCAAACACCTCAAGTGAGATTCCCAGTATTCCGGACGCAAGCATGGCAGGCCTTGGAAGTTGTATTGGGCCGATTGAGACAGAAATATCCGGACTCACTTGCTTGAGTTGATTTTGTAGTCATATAATGTTTGATTTGGGCATGATTTCTGTACCTTTTTTAATGAGATGATGGGACATTGCTCTATGTATTTTGTCATCCTAACAGAGCTTGGAATTGCAGTAACCCAAGATAACAAGAACGTAAGGTCGTTTCCATTTACGCATCCAGCAGTAGACTTTGTCAAAGTCAAAAAAGGCGAATATTACACAAGGGAGCTTGCAGACATGCTAGCAAAATCAGAATCCGGAGTTCTCACAAATGAGGATGCCCTAGTCAAGGTTCTCAAAAAAGAGTCCATAGACATACAGATGATGAGTCAAAAACAGATAGAAGAGATTCAAAATACAAAGCCACAGATCCTAATTGACGCAGGCTTTGCAAAAAACCAGCAGGAGGTAATGTCAAAGCTTAGAGACTTTGCTCTGCAAATATCGTCTGCGCGAGTAACTGAGGTCTCACAAAGCCCTGATCTTCACATAATCCAATCAATAAAGGCGCTCGATGAGATTGACGTAATGATAAATGGGCTTTCATCAAGACTTCGCGAGTGGTACGGTCTTCACTTTCCAGAACTTGACAACATAATAGACAGCATATCCGGATACGCCCAGATAGTAATGGCAGGAAAGCGCCAGGACCTCTCAAGAGCAGTCTACGAGGATGCCGGTTTTCCAGAGCCAAAAATAGAGATGCTATCAGTAATTCAGGAAAAAAGTAAGGGCGGCGACATTACAAACGGTAATCTAGCTATTGTGCAGTCAATAGCAAAACAGATCTTAGAGATGTCGGAGATAAGAAAAGCTATTGAAAACCATATTGAATCTGAGATGAATGCTGTAGCTCCAAACCTTGCAGCTATTCTTGGAACTGCCGTTGGTGCAAGAATACTGGCAAAGGCAGGCAGCATCAAAAAGCTTGCCACCATGCCTGCAAGCACCATACAGATACTTGGCGCAGAAAAGGCCCTCTTTAGGTCGCTAAAGACGGGAACGCAGCCACCAAAACACGGAATCCTCTTCCAGCACCCCACAGTCCACGCCGCACCAAGATGGCAGCGAGGAAAAATGGCAAGGGCCATTGCCGCAAAGGCAGCTATTGCATCGCGCGTTGACGTGTACGGCGCAGGACTAAACAGGACATTACTTGAGAAGCTAAACGTCAGAGTAACTGAGATAAGCGAGAAATACAAAGAGCCGACGGTAAGGCCGTCTCCACAAAGAAATAACAGGCCACCACAGCAACGAAATGATCGATTCGAAGACAGACGCAGGGGCGGATTTGGCCGGGAGCGAAGAGGCGGCTCTGGCGGAAAACCTCGAAGAGAATTTAGAGCGGATGTAAAAAAGCGAAAAAAGTTTGGAAGAAAGCGATAGGTCCGTCTTTTGGTTTTCAGTTGATGGGCAAAAAAGACTGGCCACCATTAACTATGTCGAGGGCAACCAAGTATACGGCGAAAAGTTGTACAAAAAAGGCGGAATCGAATACAGAATATGGGATCCATTCCGAAGCAAGCTTGCAGCCGCACTCATGATAGGACTCGAAGTATTTCCAATAAAAAAAGGCACCATCATACTTTACCTGGGTGCATCCACCGGTACAACCGTAAGTCACATCTCAGATATTGTCGACTATAATGGGATGATCTTTGCAGTGGAGCATGCAAGCAGGGTAGCACGGGACTTTTTGGACAGAGTTGCAGCATACCGAAAAAATATCATACCCATACTACAGGACGCAAGACATCCTGAACAGTATTTTTCAATTTACGGCAAGGTTGATTTGGTGTACTCTGACATAGCTCAGCCAGATCAAACCGATATTGCAATATCCAATTGCAAGATGTTTCTAAAGGATGGAGGATACTTGTTTATGACAATAAAGACGCGAAGCATTGATGTCACCAAATCCCCAAAGAAGATCATAGAAGAAGAAGTAAAAAAGCTGCAGGTAAACTTTGACGTTATTCAGAACATGGATCTTCAGCCATACGACAAAGATCATGCCATGATTGTTGCCAAGTTTCATGCAACAGAGTAATTCGTAATCTTTTGTACGGGTGCCCAGCTTTTCCGAACGAATGTTGGAACTTGACCGTTTTTTTCAAACCACATCTTGACAAAGCTGACAGTCTTGGAATCGGATGGATACCCGCTGCCAAGCATCCTGGTACTATCAAGCCTATCGATTGCCCTATCGCGCGTCACTTTTGCAATTATCGAGGCAGCCGACACTACAAGAAATCTGCTGTCCGCATGGTGATGTGCTCTGATGTTTTTCATATTGCACAGTCTTTCAAGCTCTCTGCCAAACCTTGCAGCATCAACATCACACGAGTCAACGTATGATAATTGTGGGCCAAGTTTTTTGATTATTTTTGCCATGTATGATGCCTCAAGACGATTTAGGTTGTGTTTGAAGACGTGTGCGTCCACCGTCTTTGGGCTGATTTTGAATATTGCATGGCCCTCTGCAATATCAAGTATTTCCTGATACATGGCCTCTCTTGCAGCTTTTGTAAGTTTCTTAGAGTCACGGACACCAAGACGGCCAAGTTTCCTTACATTTGACTGCTTTACGGCCACGCCTGCAACAACTAGCGGCCCGACCATAGACCCTCTTCCTGCCTCATCGACGCCGCAGACAATCACAACTACTCTCCTAAAGAACAACTATTAAACCAACGCGGAATAAGGTCTGACGATCGGATGTGCAGATAAACGACCAGACCACCATAACTGAGGGAAAGACAAAAATGATTGTGCTCAAGCAATCTTTGACAGACACTGTTCCACCGCAGGATGTTCCTTTCTTTAATCCCAAAGCAAAGACAAGCAGGGATTTTTCAATAATAGCATATTCTGCGTTCTTGAGAAATTTTGATGGCCCAAGATTGTTTCTTGATTCGATGTCAGGTGTCGGTTCACGCGGCTTGCGCGTTGCAAACGAGATAGATAATGTTCACGTTGTGGTAAACGATCTAAACCCATGGGCACTGGAGCTTGCAAAAAAGTCTGCACAGCTTAACGGGTTGGAAAATTTTAAGACTTCGGAAAACGAGGTTTGTCGATTTTTGAGCGAGTTCTCAAAGAAGGGGCATCGTGGCACCATTGTAGACATTGACCCGTTTGGCTCACCTGCAAAATATATCGACTGCGGCATCCGAGCCACACTCCACAAGGGGCTGCTCTCAATTACTGCCACCGACCAGCAGGTCTTGCACGGGCTCTTCAAGGACGCGTGCAAAAAGAAATACCACGGAGTTCCAATCAAGACATCATACAGCAATGAGATTGCCACGCGGCTTGTGTTGGGACTTGTAAACACGGTTGCCGCAAGGTTGGACGTTGAGATCACGCCGATCTTTGTGGAGACAAACATGCATTATTACCGAGTCTATGTAAGAACACTCAACAAGGCAGACACCAAAAATAGAATCGGCTACATCATGCATTGCAGGGCGTGTGGTCACAGACAGGCTATATCTGAGAAGGTTTTTGAGTGCCCTCAATGTGGCTCAAAAGTTGAGCACGCAGGACCACTCTGGACAGATCATCTCTTTGAGAAAAAATTCGCAGAAAGTATGATGGATGAAATACCAAGGCTGCAGGTGGACAAAAAATGTGAAAAGGCAATTTCAAAATGCATCCTAGAATCAGAGATGCCACCATGCTATTACACGCTCGATGAGATTGCAGAGATGCGCAGATCATCTCCCATACCGCTGGCAAACGTGCTGGACAGACTACATGAAGAAGGATTTTCATCCAGCCCTACATCGTTCAACCCCACCGGCTTTAGGACAGATGCCACAATAAGCAAGGTAAAGGAGATCTTTTCAGTTTAGATACCCAAGACACACAAAATACATCTCACTGCTTGGTTTTCTACTGGCGTTTGGCTTTCTTAGGTGCACTTTGGCAAACTTTTTTTTCAAATAATCCCTAAATTCTGTCGAGTACTCTCCATCAAAGACCTTGAATAACGCGTTGCCCTTGTGTGCTAGAATCTTGTCCATTATCTTGGCACATGAGTAGTTTAGCGAGATTTGTTTTGCATGATCCATCGACCAGTGACCTGTTATGTGCGGAGATATGTCGCATATGACGGCGTTGGCCTTGGTTCCAAGATATTCCAGTATTTCATCCGCGACTGATTCATCTTCAACACTTCCTTTGATGAAAAAAGATCCTGGTATTTCATCCATGTATGCAGTGTCAACGCCAACTACCTTGCCCTTGTTTCCTGCCAACTTTACGGCAATCTGGGTCCATCCCCCAGGCGAGCAGCCTAGGTCAACTACGAAAAATCCAGGCCCTATTATCCTGTAAGAATTGTTAAGTTGTAAAAGCTTGTATGTTGCACGGCTGCGGTAGCCTTGTTCTTTTGCAAGCTTTCGATAGTGATCACGTTTTGCGTCTAGTAGCTTCATTGTTCTTTCTTTTTCTTCGGTTTTCCAAGCTCAGCTATTGTCCAGTCCTCAATCCATTGACACGTTCTTGGACTTACTTCACCGTCAATACTGCATTTTTGCTCCACAGGACACACAAGGCACGGTGCATTTTCTATCGATTCTGTTGAGACGGGTGTCTTTTTTATTTTGAGAACGTATGTCCACCTCTTGTTCTCTAGGATCTTTTCACGTGTGATGATTCCCATCCTTTCCAGTTTTAGTGCAAGTCTTGAGCCGTCCCGGCTGGTGAGTTTGAATTTCTTCCACAGCTCGGACTGGATTATGCCATCATCGTAATTTGACAGGAAAAGGCACACCTTGTTTGTGAGCTTGTCCATGTCCACTTTTTCAATTTGAAAATTCTCAATCTCCTCATCTGTGAGCTGCTCTTCCAATTCCTCCTCAAGTGTTTTTTCTGATTCAATGTCATCTGATTCCTTTTTCTTTTCCTTTCCCTTTTTGGATTCCTTTGTGTCTTCTTTTTTCTTTATTGACTCGGCTTTTTTTGAGGCCTTGGTCTTCTTTTCTTCTTTTGTCTTTTTTGCTTCTTTAGTAGGGATCTTTTTTTCTTCCTTTGTCTTTTTTTCTTTGGATGTTTTCTTTGCCTCTTTCTTATCTTTATCTTTAGAATCAGCAGCCTTTCTAGCCATTTTGCTCGACAGTTGGTATCTTATCTGGTTTCAATATATAACATCGCATTGAGTCTAGCGTACCGTAAAGATATGAGTTGCAGAAAGAAACTTGTTTCCCTGGTTATCAAAGAGCTGTGCCTCGATTTGATATCGTCCAGCAGACGGCATTATCTCCGCAAATGATTCATTGAGCGGCAGAACACCACTTTGGCCATAACATTGATCAAAGAATGCTCCCTGCGTTACTGCCATCTTTTGTGATCCAGATACATCAAATATTGTAATGTATAGATCACCACAATCGTATGCAGGATCACTTACAGACACGCTCGCACTGATTATCTCCGATATGGCGTATTCGCTTGCCACACCCACAAATTGCAGAGACTGTCTTGGTGAGCTTACAGGATGCGATATGTCTGCTTGGCCAAGCGCCAAAGACAGCACTATTCCACCAAATACGAATGAGAATACGATCGGTATTATGAAAGAGCCCACAGCTGTGCCTTTTAGCGCCATAATGTTTGTTGTGATGCGTGTTTCCTTTATATCCATTTAGAAGAGGTTGCGCGTAAAATTCTGTCGAATAAGTTAAATCGCTGCCACTCAAATAGGCGCTAGATGCGGTTAAGAAAATTCAGAGTCAGAGCATATCGGTGCATTCACGACTCTGGCGAAATTAGAGTTGGCGATCTTGCGGCATTTGTTGGTAGAAACGAGTCTGGCAAGACCACAATATTGCAAGCACTCACACTGCTAAACAAAGAAGAGCGCGTCTCTGAGCTTGATCTTTGTGACGAGATGACTGAAGAGTTAAAGTCAGAGATAAGACTGGTGGAAGGTGAGTTTGCACTTTCTTCTTCTGAGACCAAGATGATAAAGGAAAGATTCCCACATCTGCCAGAGATATCATACCTGAAGATCTTTAGAACTAACAAGGAGCCAAACGTGCAGTACGACTTTGGAAGCATCAAGATAAGCGATGAGAAAAACAAGGCACTCAACTCTTGGGAAAACTATACTGAGAAGGTACTTGACTTTATCTCGACCATACCAAACCACATAAGAATACAACTTGACACCAAGTTCTTTGAAAGCCCCCCTCCAAAAGACAGAGAGACGTTCCTACAAGAGATGACCGTATTTAACAACTCACTTAACATGCTTGCAGCAGATGAGCCATACATATTGACAGGATGGGCCAACTTTTACCAAGATGCCGAAAAGACGTATGATGAGCTACTAGTTGGAACGACGGAAAAGACTGCGCTTGAAAACTTTCTCCTTGAGCACTTGCACCCAAGGTTTGTCTATTTTTCAGACTACAAAAAGATCTACGGCAACATCAACCTAGATGAATACATTAAGGAAATAAAGCGTCCAGAAGGCGCAGACACGTTTGAGGAGTTTGACAAGGCAGAAACGGTAAGAAATCTGTTTTATCTTGCAGAACTTGACACCGAGAAACTTGAAGAATACAAAAACAGCCCGCCAAAGCTAATCAAGCTGCTAAACACAGCAAGCAAAAGACTCACTGACAGGCTCAATCCGGCATGGAAGGGAGATCCAATACATGTTGATCTGAGATACAATCCTGGAAATGTTATGAGTGTGGTAATATCCGATGTTCATAGAGACGGAACGGTAACTAATACCGGCCTTCTTAGCAGGCGAGCTGAGGGATTCAAGTGGACGTTTTCATTCATAGTTAACTTTGCTGCCGAAACGCAGAGAGCCGAGCTGAAAGAGGCCATATTGCTTTTGGATGAGCCAGCACGAAATCTCCACCCAGCACAACAGATGGGAATATCAGATCTGCTAAAGAACCTTGCCGGATCAAACCAAGTCCTATACGCCACCCACTCACCGTTTATGATATTTGATTACACCCCAGGAAACCTCTTAGTTGTTGAGCTTGACAAAAGAAAACATCTCTCAAGAATACATTACGATTATTGGAACGCCGATGATGATACACTTATCCCCATACTGTATGGGCTCTCACGCGGCCTTGTAGAATCGATTGTAGACAGGGAGATTGGTACCAACTCAAGGCCCGTAATCATCGTTGAAACTATGTCGGATGCGCTGTACCTTAACGCATTTGACAAGTTTTTAGAGGACCCAAACATATCCATGAATCCGCTAAATGTTGTTGCATCATACAGCAAGAACTCTGTCCTCCCACTTGCGATATTTTACAGAAACCACGGCCACAACGTCTTTGTTGTGCTGGACAACACAGTAGAGTCAAAAAGAATAGCAGACCAGCTAAAGACAAACGAGTTTACCGACATGCAGATGCTGTACCTTGAGCAGGGCGGAAAGCCAATAGAATCCATAGAAGACCTCATAGTTCCAGACGACTACCTGCATGCAGTAAACCAGACATATGAGATCAAGCTTAGAAAGGAAGGCTTTAGGAATCTCACAAAAGAAGAAGTGCTTGCAAGAAACAAGAAAGGCATAGTTGATGCCCTCAGGGACATTTGGTATGATCACAGAGACGACGGCTGGAACGAGTTTGACATAGAAGAGATTGCAAGGTACATTTGCGAGAAGATATCCCTTCGCGAGGCTGAGTTTCTCTCAGACAAGACAAAGGATCAATTCCGCGGCTTTTACAGGTTAATTGCCGAAAGAATAAGACAGTATCAGAACCTCACCGCGCAGGCCGGTCTTAACAAGTATCAGCGCAGCAAATAACAGTCATTAAATAATTTTACTCACAACTAATCCCAAACTATCAAAAAGGGTAGATAAATAATAGATAAAGTCAGTAAAATGAGTGTGAGTTCGGCGTTAGTGTTACTAAGTTTTGCAGTGTTGGCAGCGTTAGCTATCGCAATGCCGGGAGCATACGCGGTAACCGAGGCAAAAACCACCGCGTTTGAAAAGACTACCATAATACAGTTTACCAATAATGATGCTACGGAAATAAGTACTGTAAGAATATGGCTTGGAAGCGATGCCGGCGACTTTATGTCGTTCAAGACCGAAAGAGGATGGACGGGCACAAAGGCTGCCGATGGATTGCTGATATTTACTGCGACGCAGCCGCTAAAGCCAGGAGACTCGGTCAAGTTTGGCATAAAGACGGTAGTTGCAAATCCTGGGATAAACTGGAGAACTGTAGATACCAATGGGAACGAGCTTGCCACAGGAAAGACTGGTACTGACGATGCGCCAAAGGTGCGACAGGATGAGAACACAGTTCCGGCCCAAATTGGCATCATGGAAAATGCAAAGTTTAGGATAATTCCGGAGAACCCAAAAAATGGTGACGACATAAGGATTGTAGGAGATGGATTTGTAGCAAACACGCGACTTGACTTTTTGATTAATGGTGAAAGGCTTGAAACATTCAACGTCGATGGCTCTGGAAATATTCTTGGCAGGGCAAAGATTCCAACAAACGCCCAAGATCGTGTCGAGTTTGAGCTAAGGGACAATCTTGGAAACAAAAAGACATTCAGCATAAGAATAATTCCGGCGGAAAATATGGCCCCGCCATTGGACATGCAGTATCTCATAATTGAAAAGGCAACTGACACCGTAGGTCCGGGTGAGACAGCATATGTTAGTGGAACTGCAAGGCCTGGAACAACCGTATCCATAACAGCAAGAGACATGACAGGAAACAAGATATACGAGGTAGCAGTGCCAGTAAGCTCTCAAGGCACATGGTCTCATGAGACGGTCATACCACCAAATGCTGAGATCGGACCGCGAAATATCGAAATCACCAATGGACAAGACACAATAACAAGAACGCTCAACATACAAGTTACAAAGACAATACAAGTTTCATCAACAATGGCAAGATACGAGCCGGGTGACAAAATGATCTTTAATGGAACTGTTGCACGTGGTCAACCAGTCGAGGTAATAATAAAAGATCCGATAGGAGAGGAAGTTTTCTCCGAGTTTTGGACTGCTGCACCAGAAGTACTCAATTTCGATTATCAAACATTGCAAACATCACGAAAGGGAACGTATGTTGTGCTTGCAACACAAGGCAGCGACACAGATATTGTACGAGTCGGACTTGGTGAAGCACCAAGCGGGCAGATTGTGGCAAAGTTGGACAAGCTTAACTACGCTCCAGCCGAAAAGGCAAAGCTGACAATACAGGGGCCTGCAAGAGCCAGTATCTCCATGCTTATCATTGATCCGTCAGATAAGGAAAAGCCAGGCACAGCAAACACCATTGTCCTTGGTGCCGATGGAAAAAAGACACACGAGATTGATTTGAATGGCTACAAGTCTGGAATTTACACAGTCCAGTTACGACATTTGGGCTCCCAGATAACAGACAGGTTCGGAGTAGGCCTACAACAAGGCTCAGGGCAAATTCA
>JAWCRP010000021.1:0-14690 GCA_038869175.1 Candidatus Nitrosotenuis sp.
TTACGTTGTAGTTTATGTTTGGAGTCGGCAGCGACTTTGTCTTCTCTCCAAGCTTCAAGGTAGGTGATGCCTGACCCTTTGTAAGTCCGTATACGCCGTTGTTGAATATTATGTATGTCATATCAAGATTTCTCCTTCCTGCTGCAACAAAATGACCTGCACCAATTCCAAGTCCGTCCCCATCTCCTCCAACCACTATAATCTCCATGTCAGGATTTGCAAGCTTGGCGCCTTGGGCAAAAGTAAGAACTCTTCCGTGTAGCGTGTGCACACCGTTTACGTTGATAAAGTGTGATGTCTTGCCGGAGCATCCTATGCCTGAAAAGATGGCCGCCTTGTGGCGCGGAATCTGCATCTCAGCTAGTGCCATCTGAACGGCGTTTACTATACCAAAGTCAGCACATCCCGGGCACCAATCATTGTGTACATCTGTTTTATAGTCTGCTGGTTTAAGCTCCATGTGTTAACACCTGCCTTTTCTGCGCCTTCTTTTCTATTATGTTTTTAATCGATTCATATATCTCCGTGGAGGTCATGGCTCTTCCAGTATACTTGAGAATGTAATAGTCAGGCTGGCGCCCAATGTTTTGCGCCAGTATCTGGCCAAGCTGTGCAGTTTGATTTGCTTCAACGTCGATTATTGTATTTACGCCATTTAGGATTGACTTTACGTGCTCTGCTGGAAATGGATTGAGTAGTTTTATTTGTACAAATCCCACCTTGATGTTTTCTTGTTGTAGCATCTCAAGTGCGTCAAGGATCGGTCCTTTTGGCGAGCCCCAGCTTACCACGGTGATATCAGATGTGCCAAATGAAACTGCCTGCTCATCCTTTGGGATTGTCTTTAGAGCATATTCCATCTTGTAGAGTCTTTTGTCCATCATCTTTGTTCTAATTACTGGATCTTCAGTTATGTGGCCAAGTTCATCGCTTTCATCTCCCGTATTCCAAAATATTCCGCCTTCCAAACCTAGCTTTGATCTTGGCGAGATTCCATCGTCTGTGAACTCAAATCTGCGGTAGGGCGCATCTACCTTGTCCAAAAGCTTTCCGCGGTTTATCGTGATTTTGTTTGGATCAAATTTGTTGCACGTAAGGACTGTACTGGCAAGAAATTTGTCCATCATGTGTATTACTGGAACTTGGTACACATCTGCATAGTTGAAGCATCTTGCAGTATCGTAAAAGCTCTCCTCCACATCACCTGACGCGTACACGATCTTTGGGAATTCACCGTGTCCTGCATGTATTGCAAATAAAAGATCGTCCTGTCCGTGTCTTGTAGGCAATCCAGTTGACGGGCCGCTTCTTTGGTACAACGTCACAACTACTGGCACCTCGTTTATTCCGGCCCAGCCAAGTGCCTCTGCCATGAGTGAGAATCCAGGACCTGACGTGCTAGTAGATGAACGCGTGCCGGTAAGTGCGCTTCCAATCATCATTCCGATTGCTGAAAGCTCATCTTCGGCCTGCACTACCAATGTGGAGCCTGGCTTGTCTCCTTTGACTGCAAGTATTTCGTTTGATTCAAGAAACATGCTTTCATCTGATGCCGGAGTTATTGGATAGTATGATTGGAATCTACACCCACATGCCATCTTTCCAAGCGCGGTTCCCTCGTATCCCTGCACAAGTATTGTGTCATTTGCTTTTTTCTGTACACTCAAAGACATCGAATAATCGGAAAACTTGGCAGAGGCATAGTTGTATGCGTATGTGGCAGCTGCCTTGTTGATCTCAGATACTGCCGGCTTTTTGGCAAATATTCCACCTATTGCATCAAGCAGCGCTTGTGGCGGCATCTTGAGCACCCCAAGAGACAGAGATACAGATAAGACATTGTACATTCTTATCATTCCCTTTAGCCGCGGGTTCTTTGTCTCGTCTGCAAGGTTTGAAAGCAGCGTCTTAAAAGAGACAGGATACAGCTTTGTTCCTCGCTCCCTTACAAGTTCTAGAATGTCGGATATTATTGGATTTTTGTTCTTGGTTTTGAGGTGTTCTAAGAGTCTTTTTTTGTAGGGCGCATCTATTGTGTATATATCATCAACTTTTATGGCCGCAAGATCTGAATCATAAATTAGTGCTCCACCAGGCGCCACCTCCGAATAGTGTCGAAATATAGTTTCTGCATCAAATGACACCATCATGTCAACATCGTTGATGTTTGAGCGCACTATCTTGTCTGCTACCCGAACTACAAAGTAGCTATGCTCTCCCTTGATGTTTGAATAATATTCTCTTTTGCCAAATATCTGATAGCCTGATGATGCGCAGACACGTGAAAATATGTTAGCACCGGTTTCAACACCACTTCCTTGCGGTCCCCCAATCAACCAGCTAATGTCGGTGCTCATCAGTATCCTACTTGTTGCTAGCTATTAAAAACATGCAGTTACCCACCGGTTGCAGCTTCAAAAAGAGCGCACTCGCATTTGTCACGCTCTCCACAATATGGACAAACACACACGCACTTTTCGATTGCGTTGCCGCATTCTATGCACAGTGCAAATTCTTCATCTTCCAACCTTTGTCACATTTTTACGAACAACAAATCATATAAAGATTTGAAAGGATAGTGCATGGAATGACAAAGCCGAAAATTTTGCTTACACGCAGATTGCACAATTTTGCGCTAAGACAGATGCGGGAAAAATACAGACTGCACATACATACTGGGAGTATTCCAATGCCAAAAAAACTGCTCAAATCTGCAATCAAGGATGCGGTGGGTCTGGTCTGTTTTCCATATGACCGGATCGATGCAGACGTTATTGATGCGGCAAAAAATCTGAAGGTGATCAGCACCTACAGTGTAGGGTATGATCATATTGATTTGCAGGCAGCAAAGAAACACAGGATAAAGGTAGGTTACACCCCAGACGTTCTGACAGATGCCACAGCCGATCTTACAGTCGCACTTGTGCTTGACGTGTTAAGGCGTCTTAGTGAGGGCGACAGGCTGATTCGCGCAGGAAGGTGGAGTGTTATCTTTGGAGCCGACGATTATGTAGGAGTAGACATGAACAAAAAGACGCTCGGCATACTTGGAATGGGAAGAATCGGCATGGCAGTAGCAAAAAGAGTACGACCGTTTGGCATGAATGTGATTTATCATTCCAGAACACGGCTTGGAGTAAAGGCAGAACAAAATATGGGGTTAAGATATGCCAGCTTTTATCAAGTGATACGCAAATCCGATGTTCTGTCCATTCACGTTCCATACAGCAAGCAGACACACCAGATGATAAACAAGGATGTGTTTAGAAGAATGAAGAAAACTGCGTTTTTAGTAAACACGTCGCGCGGAAAGGTCATCAAAGAGTCTGACCTTGTATGGGCCCTAAGATCAGGCAGTATTGCAGGTGCAGCATTGGATGTGTTTGAATCTGAGCCCATAAGCAATATGCACCCGCTTGCAAAGATGGAAAATGTTGTTCTTGCTCCGCATATTGGGAGCTCTACTGCTGAAACAAGAAAAAAGATGGCAGAAATTACAGTGCAGAATCTCTTGCTTGGACTCTGCGGAAAGAAGATGGTTTATTCTGTAGATGTTCAGTCCAGCTGAATTAGATCGTCGGCGCTTGCTTTTATGCAGTCTGTGCCTACTGCCTTGAGCTTCTCAAAGTTGATTTGCCCGCGTGGGATTTTGTTTTGTTGCTGCAGTGTGTCGATTTTTGCAGAAAAGATATCTTTGTGCCTCTCACAGGTGACGCCGATCATATATTCGCCACTTTCTGACATTATTGAGATTACAAACTCTGGTGGATTTACGCAGATACGGCCTTTTTCCTTGATTGAGCATCTGTCAGGTAGCAACGTGATTGCTCTACCTCAAAACAATATATTTTGATTGTCTACTCTATTATCTTTTCATAATTCCAGATGGGCATACTGTCTTTTTCATTATAGTTAAGAAATCCATTTTTGGATAGCTTGTTTACTATGAATGCCGTGTATGCTGGAGCCCCGGTTGCGCCAGGAGAGTTGTAGTTTACTATATGAAATGAGTTTGGACCCTCAATTTCCAAGATCTCAGATAGAAACTGCCCGGTTTTTGTTATTATTGGACTGCGTATTCCAGAGATTCCGCGTCGCTTGAAAAAAGATGGCTTTATTGCTGGAATGAACTGACGCACTCTGTCTATCATCGCGTTTTTTGAGAGCGAGCTTTTCCATTCACTTGACATGAGAGCTAGAAACTCTGGGTTTGTCAATAGTTTTCTTGAGTTGCCGACAAACGCGTCTTTAATTGCAGTAAATAGATCATAGTCATTGCCGACAAATCCAGTGTACGTCTCAGGACCAAGAACCGGCACTGCGTTAGGCCCAATCTCGGTTTGACCGTTTGCCTTTTTGATCCAGTGAGGATCAAGGAACGGAAAGTTTGCGAATTTTGCAACAGAGTAGACGTTTGTATTTACCATGTTTGCACATTCTGGTTCGGCTACCCAGTACTCTCCCCTAAAGTGCAGTGCTGAATATTCCATTCCAAGTCCTAATCTTTTTGCGATCTCAAGTGAGCGTCCGCCGGCACAGTTTATCAGAAACTTGCATTGTATTGAAGAGTTTGCAGATCGTATGAGAATGTCGCCATCCTGCGTGTCATTAATGTCGGTGACAGCAAAATTAAAGATGAATTTTGTCCCGTTGCTCTTGGAAATGTTGCACAGGCTGTCAGTCATCATGCCGTAATCGGTTGAGACATCTTGATTACAGTACAGTCCGGAATGGCACCTGATGTTTGGTTCTTTTTTCATCACGTCTGCAGAGTCGAGCAGTTCTAGCTGTTCGTCTTGGATCCCGTTCTGCTTTCCCCACACAATGTATTTTTCAAGCGATTTGTGCTGTTTTTCGTCAAGCGCCACCTCGATTGTTCCACACTCTTTCCATGGAATGTTGTACTGTAATGCAAACTCTTTCCACAAGTTGTGTGAGAGCGATGCTGCTTTTGCGATTTTCCCCCTTTTTTGAGGATCAATGTAGAATGGTGAATGCACAACGCCCGTGTTCCTTCCGCTCGCATGTGCTGCCACGCGGTTTTCCTTCTCCAGTACGCATATTTTGGCATCAAACAGCGAGGAGAGCCAGTAAGAGAGCGTGGTACCAAGTATACCGCCGCCTATAATTGCAACATCAAATTTTTCCAACATCACCCATATTGAATGGAACCATTAATGGATTGTGAAAATGCAGTATGCTAAAAATCACATTTGATAAGCAATAAATTCAATAAATTCCAAATAATTGCTTTATGATACATTGAAGGTGGAAAGAGAATACTGGAATTCCAACATTGGCTTTATCCTGGCATCTGTCGGCTCTGCAGTGGGAATAGGTAACATCTGGAGGTTTCCATATCTTGTAGGCACCAATGGTGGTGGCGCCTTTCTTCTTCCATATGTAATCATACTGATAACGTTTGGACTTGCCTTGATGATTTTGGAATTTGCCGTAGGTAGGTACTATCAGACATCCATTATTGGCTGTCTTGCCAAGATAAAAAAGCAATTCAAGTGGGTTGGCGTGTTTACTGTTCTTGTTACTTTTGTTGTGACAAGCTATTATGTTGTGATTCTTGGCTGGATTTTATCGTACATATTCATAATGGTATTGGAGCCTAACATGGATTTTGATTCGTTTTCAAACTCGTACTATCCTGTGATTGCGTTCTTTTCTGTCATTGCAATTAATTTTGCCATAATCAGAAAGGGAGTGGCAGGAGGTATCGAAAAAATAAACAAAGTAGGAGTCATAATGCTCATCGGCATTCTAGTTCCGCTAACAGTATACGCCGTTCTGCTGCCAGACTCTGAGAGTGGAATAGATTTCTATCTCAGTCCGGATCTTGGCAAGATTGCAGACCCGCCAATATGGGCAGCCGCGTTCGGTCAGGCATTCTTTTCGCTATCAGTAGGATTTGGAACTTTGGTAGCCTATGGGAGCTATCTTCGTAGCAAGAGCTCACTGATAAAATCATCGTCCATGATTGTAGCATTTGATACCATGATTGCATTTGTGGCAGGACTGATGATATTTTCATTTCTGTTTTCTTTTGGAATGGAGCCTGATCAAGGTGCATCCCTAGTATTCAAGGTAATGCCAACCATATTTTCCCAAATAGAGTTTGGTGCAGCAATAGCAGTGTTATTTTTTGTTTTATTATTTATTGCCGGAATAACATCATCAGTTTCCCTATTCCAAGTTCCAATATCTGCAATTGAGGATACGGTCGGCATGGGACGAAACAAGGCGTCTGCAATCATCACAGTTCTTGTTGCAGTAGTAGGCGTGTTCTCCGCACTAAGCTACAGTCCGATCAAGCTTGCAATCTGGGACATGCTTGTTTTTGATTTTATGGATACAGTATTTGGCACCTATGGCATTATCATATCGGCCATGATGTTTGTAACAATAGTCAGCTGGTTCATGGACAAGGACAAACTAATGGAGCACATCAGACTAGGCAGCAATCTAAAGATTCCACACTCTCTTATCTACATAGCACGCTTTGTACTTCCAATAGCTATTGGAACCACCATAATTTTGAGCATTGTTAAGATATAACATCAAATACAAGAAGTTAGAGCACTGGGAGAAATTATTAACATTTTCTGCAAGCGCAACGAATAATTTACTTGGTGGAATTTGGGAAGAATTTAACACCATAAAAGTTATCGCTGTCCGAATGTTAAGAAGCTTAGATGTTATATTTGCAAAGAGAATTCAGTCAAAAAAGAATTGTAGGTACACGGCAAACAGTCAAGGCTATGTTATTTGTAAATTCTTTTCCTAAGATCTACTTCGACTACAAAAACAATCATCTTGTCTTGCTGCATGTCTAAAATGACGCGATAATTCCCAACACGCAATCTAAAAAACGGTGAACCTCCCAACCTAACTGCCGTCCTGAACGGATCGTCAGCGCAAGATATAACATAATCATAGATTCTTTGTGCGTCTTTTTTGTCGATTTTTTCTAATTGCTTTACAGATTTTTCAGACCAGACTACCTGCCATGTCATTCTACTTTAGTCCCAGTTTCTTCTTGACTTGATCTGAGCTATAGACACGGCCCGCCTTTATGTCAGCTATCCCCTCCTCGATGTTTTTGATTACTGTAGGGCTTAGCACATCATCATTTTGGGCAATTTTTAGGAGGCGGATAAGAACATCGTTGTAGGTTTCGCGAGGGTGATTTTTGAGCTTGTCGAGGCGCATCTTGATCTCTTTTTCAACTTGTATACTGGTATACATTATAATACGCTATAATGCATTATAATATAAAAACATGGTGTTAATGCAATAATTTTTTTCTAGGTTCAAAAGATCAAATTAAGACAGCATAATGAAAAATTAAGCGCCGGGAGAGAGATTTGAACTCTCGAACCCTTGCGAGTACGCGCTTTATGGTTTTTTCAAATTCCAGGCGCGCGCCCTACCAGGCTAGGCGACCCCGGCATTGTCTTTCGACAGATTTTATTCAAAAACTGATTATATAATAGGTGATTTTTTTGCGACTCTAGTTATACTTTGATGAACTTTTCAAGCTCTGCCTTTGCTTGAGGATCACTCATCTGTTTTGGCGGATGCTTCATCAGATATGCACATGCCGGAATTACCGGTCCTCCGACCTTTCTTTCAAGTGCAAGTTTTGCAAGTCGGGCGGCGTCAATTACGATACCAGCAGAGTTTGCCTTATCATCAACTTCGAGTCGCACTTCCATGTTGTACGGTATGTTGGCCCACTGTCTTCCTTCTATCCTCATGAACATCAGTTTCGTGTTTCCAAGGAACGGAATAAAGTCAGATGGTCCAACATAAATCTGATCATCTGCAAGTCTTTGCGAGAGCTGACTTTGCACGCTTTCCGTTTTTGATATCCTTTTGCTCACAAGTCGTTCCTGCTCCTTCATGTTAAGAAAATCGGTGTTTCCTCCGACGTTTATTTGATAAGTTTTCTCAATCTTTGTTCCACGATCATCACAGAGCTTTGCCAGAGTACGATGCACTATTGTTGCACCGACTTGACCTTTGATGTCATCACCGATTACCGGAATTTTTTTGTCTGCGAATTTTTGGCCCCACTTTTTGTCTGACGCAATAAATGATGGAATGCAATTTACAAATGCTGTGTTTGTATCAAGACACATCTGGGCCCAGTATTGCGTCGCCTTTTCTGAGCCTACAGGAAGATATGACACTATTATTTCTGCACCGGTTCTTTCTATTGTTTTTTTAATTTCTTTTGTCATCTGCTCCTTGGTCTTTTTACTTTTTACCGGCTTTACTCTGTTTTCAACCCATATTCCAACGCCATCAAGTGCCGGACTTTCATAGACTAGCGCCTTTGTCTTTGGCATTTTGTTCTTTGGAACCCAGTTTACCATGTTTGGGTATTCGTAGATTGCTTCATTGATGGACTTGCCTACCTTGTTTTGTCCCACATCAAATCCAGCTACAAAGTCAAGATCATGAATGGAATATTTGCCGATTTTTTCGTGCATTATTCCAATTACCTTCTGTTTTGGATTTTGTTTATAGTATTCTATTCCCTGAATGAGCCCCGAAAAACAGTTGCCTATTCCGACAAGACCGACCTTGATTTTTGCCAACTAAACTCAGTTTTGGCAGACTCGTTTTAAGTTTTCCTACTTGTGAATGTTAATTGTCAGACGATCGTCCAACTTCTGGCCATCAGGCCCATACGCTGTGACTGCAATGACGTATCTTCCCTCAAGGACCCTACTACCGTCATTTTTTTGTTGACCCCACTCAAAGAACAGATCATCGCCAGGCTCAAGCCCCTTGGAGTCAATCATTGTAGAGTAGAACACAGTACCATCCAAGGCGCGAATGTGCAGATTTGGAACATCGTTTAAGAATGTTATTTGTTCCGTTCCAGAGTTGATCATTCTTATTGTCACCTTCTCGCCAAGCTTGTGATCTCGCTTTTCCACTTCCAGTGAGACAGCAGGTCCGTCAACGAATTTTATCTCATACTGCTGCGCTTCAAGGTTTAAAAAATATGCACCAAGTGCACCAGATGCGGCAACGCCGGACAGAACTGCAATGACAAGACTTTTTGGCAGCATTTGTATTATTGTGGTCGCGGTTTTGTGCGCCAGTTTTTTGGATAAGTGTTAGGTGCCATGATTATTCTCTTTGTTACAAAGGCGTATCCCTTTGTTGCATCTTTGATCTGCTCCTCAGAGAGCAGCGATTCTGCAAGTGCCACCACTTCACCCTTTTGTGTGTATATGCCTACAAGATCTCCCTTTGCAATGCCAGGCGATATCTGAAGTATTCCAGGAATTGCAAGTTGGGCCCCATGACAGAGTGCATCTACTGCAGAATCCCGTATTATTACTGCCTTGATTTCAGTTAGGGCGTACTCTATTGGAAGGATCATTTTGTACAGCTTGGAATCATCGTTTTTTTCCTGCCACTCTGCATATGCGTCTGCAAGCTCGTGTAATGTCACCAGTTTTTGTTCTTCGCTGAATTGGTGTACGCGCGAGCGCCTCAGTTCTATCATCGTGGCCCCAGGCCCCAGTATCTCGCCAATATCATAGAAGAGTTTTCTAATGTAAGTGCCTGCCTCGCAGAGAACGCGTAATAATAGGAGACGCTCTTTTTGTTCCACTACATCAAGCTCGTAAATGTGCCGCGTTCTCGTCTGCCTTAACACAGATGAGCGCTGTGGAGGTTTTTGGAATATCTCACCTTTGAATTGGTCCAGTACTGAGTATAGCTTTTCTTTGCTTGGCATCGAATGCAGCCTTCCAAGTCCATAGTATTCCTTTGGCCCAAGTAGTAATACTCCAAGCGCCTTTGTTGCCTCACCAAGACCAAGTGGTAGAACGCCGGATACTTGCGGGTCAAGCGTGCCACTGTGCCCTATCTTTGGTATCTTTAGTATTCTTTTTGCCCAAGCTACAGTCTCATGGCTTGTTGGTCCAGGTGGCTTGTCAAGAAGAATCAGACCATAGTTTAGAAGATCCTTTATCGATCTTTTATCATAATGAACGCCGTACTTTTCGTCTGTGATGTCTTGATCTATCACAACCAAGTTTTGTAGCTGTGGAAGGCTCAAAGAAGTTCCCTTGTCTTATCTATTGCTGTCTTTAGTACCGTTTGCGCGTCAAGTCCATCTGTGTTTATCACAATATCGAAAACAGAAAGGTCGTCGCCAAAGTTAAATCCGTAAAGTTGTTTGTAGATGATTTTGTTCTCATCGTATCTTTTTTTGACAATCTCAAAGGCCTCAGTATGTGACATGTTGTCTCGTACCTGCATGCGTTTTGCACTGTTCTCCCTTGAGCCGCCAAGCCATATTTTTATTCCGCCGGATACTATCCATGGAAGCGTGTAGCTTGTTATGACGACGTTACCTTTTTGAAATATCTCCTTTAGCTTCTGGTCGACCTTTTTGTCAAATTCGTAATTGTCCTTTCTTTGTTTGAGAAAATCCATTCCGTCCTTTGTGTCCCACCAATCATCGCCTTCCGTCTTAAATCCCTGCTCCTTTGCAAGTTCCTTGAGAACGTCACCACCACTAAGACTTTGCATGCCAAACTCTGCTGCAAGGCCCTTTGCAACAGTAGTCTTTCCGATAGCTGGCGGACCGGAAACAATAATGGATTTGATCAATTCAGGTTAGATCCATCGAAGTCTTGGTTATCTTCATGATGATGCCACTGAGCGCTACAGATGACAAAAAGTACCACGCCCAAAAGTAGAGCTCATTTTCATGCTGGCATATCTCTCCGTCAACCTTTGCCGCAGTACATGTTAGCTCAAAAAAGTCAGCTGGGATCACATTTAGCGGTATAGGCGACAGCGCCACTGTATACGAAAATAGTGGCGGTAGTACAAAGTAGAATATCAGAATTAGCGGCACGAATGTTATCATCATAGGCCTCATGTTCATTTGCATCATTTCCTGATTGAGTTTTGTCATGTATGCGGATTTTTTGTTAAGCTCCGCCTGCTTTTCCTTGTCTTTTGCCCGGAATGCTGCCATTCGTTCCTTTTGCCAGGCCCTAGTTTCCCGCATTATTCGCTTTAGCTTTTCCTGATCCACCAGCTTACGCCTTACCACTGCGTTGAAGAGGTTAAGCAGTATGGCAAAACCAATTATTCCAAACATGGATGGAACCATTCCTTTGATCATAGGATCTGCACTTCCAAGCGGGCCGTGATGCAGCCCAAGAAAGTCTCCCTGAAGGAGTATTGATTCCAGAAAATGCAAGATTATTACGAATTCCATTTCAAAGACCTATTGCGTTTATTACCTCATTAGCTGCTTCTTCAACCTTTCCCTCTGAGTTGAGAATAGACTTCATCGGAGAGCCTGTGAGAACGGCACAGCTGGACAGCATTGCATCTTGTACTGCAAGCTCTTTTTTTATATTTTCAATTGATATGATATCACGTTGCCTTGTAGAGTCCTTCATTCTTCGGTTGTAGATCTCCTCAGGCCTTGCTGAAACGGCTACAAAGTTTGCCGGTTTGAGTTCATCGAGGACATGATATGGCAGCCCTGGGTAAAATCCTTCCTTTGTAGAGATAAATGCGTGCGTGTCTATTATCACCACGTTGTCATTGAATGCTGCTATTTTTTTTGCCGCCTTTTTTTGAAGTGCCTTTTGCTCATCTACTGATAGTTTTCGAAGATCGTCTCTGTCCTTAAGGCCGATCTTTTGCGCCTCCTCAAACATTATGGTGCCAAAGCTGTGCACACTTACGCTCTTTTTTTTCGCATTTAGTATCTCTACCATTTTTGAAACTAGCGTGGTCTTACCAACTCCGGCTATGCCGACAATTACGACTTTTTTACTTTCGGCCAAGTAGCGCACCAAGACGAGGCATTACCACTTCTACTTGTTCTCTGATTAGCTGTTGATAGTAGTTTATCAGAATGTCAACCATGAGCAGTATTCCAATTCCGCTTCCAAATACTCCTAACACGTCAGAAACTCCTGCCAGTGCACCAAGTATCATAGAACCAATAATTGTCACGGATGGAATGTATTTGTTAAGAAGTGCCTCTACTGGCTGATTTGACTTTCTAAATCCGGGTATTTGTACATCTGCATCAAGTAGGCTCTTTGCGGCACTCTTTGGAGAAAGACCTCCAAGTTCCACCCACAGCCTGCCAAAGACTACAACTATTCCGATCATAAACAGCACGTATAGTACTGCTCTTGTAGGATCAAGTGCAGCAATATCAAGGCCTCTTGGAGGTGTGATATAGTAGATGATTCCGCCTATTGGTGTTGCCGGATTTAGCGGGTCAAACTGGCCTATTATGTTAAAGAGCATGTTATCATTTCTTGGGTTGACGTTGGACCAGAGCATTTGTCCCATGAAGACGGCGTTGGCAGTAAGTGCAGATGCCAAAATCACCGGAATGTTTGAGACATACATTAGCTTGATTGGATAGGTTGCAGCAAAGCCCCTGTATTTTGTAGATACGATTGGAATTTCCACTTTTATTGCCTGCGTATACACTAGAATCAACAGTATTCCGGCTGTAATACATAACCCAAATATGCTAGGTAGCTGGTTTGCCCTAAAGAACATCTCTACAAATCCGCTGCCATGCATTACTGACTGGGCAACGAATGGAACTACGCCGATTGACGTGCCATCACCTGCAGGCAGTGGACTGAATATGCTCCACAGGATCTGCTGAGCCACACCTGCCATGATGAACAGGCTGATTCCACTTCCAAGTCCCCATCCTTTCTGGATGAGCTCGTCTAGGAACATGATTATGACGGATGCTGCCATCAGCTGGCCAATTATAACGTAAAGCACGGTAGGATTCGTTATTCCTGGTCCATACACTGCAATTGCATACACTATTGATTCGACCACAATTACGATGTAGGTTACAAGCTTTGTTGCAGTCTGAAATATTCCTCTCTCATCAGGCTTTGTAAAGTCGAATTTGAGTATCTCAGAGCCCTTTAACAACTGCATCAAGAGGCCGGCTGTGACTATAGGTCCAATTCCAAGCTCAACTAGCGTTCCTTGTTGCG
Source organism: Candidatus Nitrosotenuis sp. (assembly GCA_038869175.1). GTDB lineage: Archaea > Thermoproteota > Nitrososphaeria > Nitrososphaerales > Nitrosopumilaceae > Nitrosotenuis. The sequence continues at coordinate 13,050 of JAWCRP010000021.1, forward strand.
AGGCAAAGATGACTCTGGCAAAGTGCAGAAAGTCAAATTCCGGCGCTGTTGCTCCAAAAAGAGGAGTCTGGCCCATGACTTGATATATCAATAGTGCAAGGCCGCACCACAAAAGCCTAGTCTGTAGTGCCAGTTTCTTTTTTGGTTTTGGTACTTGAACTAGGTATGGTTCTACCTTTGCGACGACTTTTTTTACAAAGCCAGTAGCTGTGCCTTCAGTCAACAGCTAACACCTCTCCCCCTGCCTTTTTGATCTTTTCTTCTGCAGAAGCGGTGTAGCGCGTGACTTTGACGGAGTAGGCAGATTTTACCTGTCCTCCTCCAAGAAGCTTATCATAGCCTAAACTATCAAGATCGACCACCTTTTTGCCTCCTTCCTGTTTGCCGTGTTTGGCAAAAAGGTCGTCCAAGTCCCTAACGCTTGCCCATTTCTTTGTGATAAGTGGGTGTGGTGGATGAGTTGAATCGTGACCAAAGTGATCTGGGTTGTCTCTTAGTAGGGTGCTGAAAAGGTGTTTGTGCATTCCTGCATTTCCAAGACCGCCTTTGTGGCCGCTTGCACGGTGTTGTCCTATCTGGCCCCAACCATGGGTTCTTGAGCCTCGGAACTTTCTTGTCTTTCGGAGTCTTGTTGCCATCTAAATCATGCTCCTGACAAGATCTGCAAGATCCTTGTTTTGTCCCAGTATTCCCCCCTCGCCGTATGTCTTGCGGGTGCTTCGCTTAAAGCCCTTCTTTGGTGGTGAGAGTGCGAACCAAGGTTTGATTGGTTTTAGTGTATTCATTGATGTCTTGCCTTCCGATATTGCGGTGGCAAGTTCGTCCACGGATTTGAATCCAAGTTGTGCAAGATCCTCGTTTGTGACCTTTTTGTATCCTGCCTTTCGTGCCTTTTTGGCAAAGAGTTCTTTTGCTATGTTAGTGTCAGCCTCTTGCCAAGAGATGTAGTGTTTTACTCTGTTTAGCATTCCAAGTGTGTTATCCTTTGCTGGAATTATTGTAGCTCTGAATTTTTTGTCCAGTTTTAATAGCTCAAGTGTGTTAGCTGCCCAGTGCGGAACGTTGATCTGTCCGTGCATTCTGACTACGAGGTATGCTTTTGCCATGCTTGATCAACCTTGGCTAAATGTCTGCCTAAGACATTGTAATACAGCCTTTGATGTAGAGTTCATCGTGGCAGTGGAGCCTTTTGCTGTTGTCCATGCATCCCTAAGACCTGCAAGTTTGAGCAGGTTACGGATTTTTCCACCCGCCACAAGACCTAGTCCCCTTGGAGCTGGAACTATCTCGACTACAACGCTTCCACCCTTTCCGCGAACTTTGAATGGTACTGAATGAGCTTGATCACATCTACATTCCCAGCTGCCGCATCCTAGCTTGACTGGACTTACGTTAAGATAGGCGTTTGTTGTCGCCTTTTCAATTGCAACTCTCATTTGTTTTGACTTGCCTTGACCGATTCCAAGGTATCCGTTCTCGTTTCCTGCAGCTACCATTGCCTTGAATTTGGTTCTCTGTCCGTTTGGCGTCATGGTTTGTACCATGCCCACATCAATTACCTCGGTCTTTAGATCCGGCAGCAGTTTTTTGATAATTCCTGCCTCTTGTATTCTAAGGCCATTAGCATAAATCTCCTCCATT
>JAWCRP010000022.1:0-14213 GCA_038869175.1 Candidatus Nitrosotenuis sp.
ATGAATAAGACATTATTTGGAACCACAATCCTAGCATTTGCCGTCCTTTCCTTTGGAATGGTGACAGAGCAGGCATTTGCCCAGTACATGGGTAATGTGGATACAACAGGTGCCACTGGAGCAAACACTCTAGAGGAGACTCTAAAACTTGCAAGAGAAAGAGTCGAGTATGCAGAGCAAAATCCAGCAACCGGTTCAGGCACTCCGTACCTTGCAGCTGATGGTGTCTTGGGCGCCTCAGCAATATCTGCGGCCGTCTTTGGAGGAATTGCAGCAGCATTCTTTATCCGAGCACGTTCTGGCAGGTATGCAGCACAAGGACGAGGATAAACCAACCCCCTTTTTCCATTTTATTAAATCGATTACTAGATTGTATGCTGGCCATTTTTGCGATCGTTTGCTAAACTCGCAGCCCAGAGAAATGTATATATCGCACTTGATGAGGTCATATCTCAATGACTCCATTACTCGGTACAGTGTTTAGTATTCTGTCTACCGTATTTGGACAACTAGGACCAAACTATGATCCACTATTCTATGATGTCATGGTATACATCTTTGGAACCATGATGTTTACAATATTCCTACTCGGTATCATAGCATATTGGCTCCGAGTTCACGGATGGTCATACAAAGACAACCGTGAAAGATGGGTTGACGAACTAGACAGACACTTTGAAAGAGAAGGTATCGGCCTGATACCAGACAACGGAAAGTACTGGTAAACTCTCTTTTTTCATTCTTTTTAGATTTTATTTATACCGTATTTTGTGGCTGATTCATGCAACTTAGGCTGTTTGGTACTAGGCTGGGTGTTTTTTGACACTACCTTGAAGGATGCATGTGAATTACTTTGACTGTTAGGACTATTTGGGTGGTGCAAAGTCTCTGTCTTGATTTTGGTCATATGCCTTTGTGAAAAACTCGGCGCGATAGTGCGCCCCATCGATTAGTGGAGCGCGCGTGTAGTGTTCTGACTCTTTACCATTTACGAATATCTTTGATTTGGAGTCGTCCATGTCGCGCTTTGGAAAGCCGTCCTTATGGTATGTGGTCCAGACCCAAAGAAAATGGCCTATCTCAAACGGATACTCCTCTGTCCATTCGGCGTGTATAACACCGTCATTTGTCAGCGTGTATACTGTGTGCCTGCAACCGTCAATGTTGCCTATGTTTGCTGGTATGTCTATTTTATGCTTGTCCACATACAACTCCAAAGTCGCAGTTATCTTGTAGTTGGTCTGCTTGTCGTCTATGCATGAATATAGCGGGTTGTCTGCCTTTAATGCTGCCTGGATTGTGGTGTTGGCAGCAGCCACGCCTATGCCAATTACTGCCGTTATGATAAGATACTTGAGCGTCTTTTTGCGCTTAGCAGGATCTCCCATCCCAGGCCAAATCATGGCTTAGCTGGGTAAAAAACGGCATAAAGTCCTTTCTAAAGCGTTCTAATAAAATGAAAAAGAGGTGTAATGTTGGTTTAGATTACTTGCCAGGGGCGAGTTGCAAACGTGATCACATAGCCAACCGCAATTATGATTGATTGGTACATGATGTTTGTGTATGGAATTGGTTTTAGTATTGGCTCGCCAGTTACTACTACTGTTTGTCCTGGGCCTAATCCTGGTCCAACACTAGCTACGTTGAGTTGTGTGTGTACGTGGTAAACGCCTGGCTCTAGTGCCTTTGCCCTGATTTCATATGGGATGACTGCGTTACCTGGTATATTGAAGACGTTTCCTGGAGGACTGCGTGCAAGTACTTCCCATCTGTTACCTGCATTTGTGGACTCTGAGAATATAGAGTTCCAAGCCCTAAGGTCTCTTTCAACGAGGCTGACAAACTTGCCACTGATGACTAGTTCCTCACCTGTGTTTAGTGACTGCCTGTTGAATGTCTCGTCTTCAATTTGTACGAAACGGCTTTGTAGCTGTGCTTGTACGCCGTGTGCTTCTGCAGTTTGAACCATCTGTGCCATGTTTGGACCAAATGTTCCAAGTGTCAAAATTACACCGAGCGCCACTACGAATATTTTCTTGTCGACCATAGTTATCCCGTTAATTAATCAAAAACTAACATAGAATGATATATGTTTTACCTTTGTTACTATGTTGTGATCACAAGATCCCACCAGTTCTACTATGATCTAATTGTTCTACATCAATGTTCAACATAATTAGCATGAAATTTTACTAATATAGAATTTTGTGTTTTTAGTTTTTACCGATTTGAAATTTGATTTTTTTCTACTGTTTTATGTAAAATTTATATGAAAAAAACGTTAATCGTTACTCATGTTTTATATATGTAGAGCAGTTAACTTCATTCATGGCACAAATGCCGGCATTAATCCCAAAAGAAGTTGAGATCCAGAGACTAAAGAAGATCTGGCTCATCGTCATCGCAATGGGATCCACAGCAGCATCAGTGGAAGTAGACAACTTTGTAGACGGCTCTCTACATCAAACCTCTATCAGAGACTCTGCGTTCACTCCAGCACACTGGTGGTTGTACTCTCACTTTGTAGCACTACCACTAGGTTGGGGAGCAGTCGCAATCTATGATAGAAAGGTACCAATTCTCAGAGGTCCAAATAATTCCCTAAACACTGGATTGAAGATGACCATTATTGGCTATCTTGCAACCATGTTCACAATTGGAGTCAATGAGATGTGGCACTTTTGGTTTGTAGAGGAGATCTTTGCAGTTCCAAACCACTGGATGTTCAATATGGGTGTAGTCGTCGCTTTCATAGGAGCTTTGGCCTATGTGGTCAGAGTCTACGCAAGACTAGTCGAACTGGGTGCAGAAACACCAGGTGAGAACCCACATGTTGCAGAAATGTACAAGATGGCCCTAGAAGGCAAGCTGTACAGCAGATCCATCCCATAGCGAGTTTTTTTATTTTTTTATACAACAAACAACGCAGTTACTTATGCGGTAGCTGCATTACATGATGCGCATGACGAATAGCTTACCTTTGCATCAGTATGAATCTCTCCTATGTGCTTGCCACAGTGTGAACAATGAATTATTTTTGTATCGTATATGTTCATGCCGCACACGTTCCTTGGAGATTATCATTTGGAAACACATACGAATTCTTGACTACACATATCACTTCGTTGTGATCGATGTCCTTTGGAATTGCCATCAGTAATATTCCATATTGCATTGGAATTGAGACAAGCTTGTGCTCCTTTCGTTCAACTAGTGAGTATTCCACAGGCCCTAGCTCCGCATCAAAGTCCTCACACATGTTCTGCGCCAGAGCAGAAGACATAAAGAGCATCTCTTTTTTTCTATCATCCAAGTTTATTTTGCTTGATGAATCCAGCACTCTGCCGTGCTTGTTTATCAGTGCAACAAAGCTTGCCCCAAGATCAAGAACTGATTGCAGTGGAGTTTGTGACATGATTAAGAACTGCAGTTACGATATTAGTAAGTAGTCATGTGTTTGCGGCATGCCTTAATGCGACATGCTACTTTTTACTGACTTTGGTTATATTGTCTTGCACCTGAGTGGCCGACTCTTGTAGCATTTCCGATTCTTCATCATTTAACGCAATTTGCCTAACTTGCCTAATTCCGCTCCCATCTACCGTTATTGGCACACCAATACACACATCATGTATGTCGTATTGCCCATCAAGAAATACTGATGCTGAAATATCAAGTGCCTTGTCCTTCAGTATAGAATCAATGACATCAAATGTGATTTTCGATATTCCAAACACCGAGTACCAACCATAGTCGCGGAACAGTTGCCAGTAGTTTCTTACATTTTCTGTGATCTGATGCTTTTGTTGTGCGTTAAGAAATTCAGAGATAGGTCTTCCGGAAAACTTGGCGTGTGAGAAAATAGGCACCATCGTATCATCATGTTCTCCCATTACAATTGCGCCCGATATCATTGATTGATTGGTGTCAAGCTTTTGCGCAAGTAGATAACGGAATCTTTTGGAATCAAGCTCTGATGATATCCCAATTACGTTATTTGGTGAGAATGCGCCTTCTTTTTGTACCACATATGTTATAACGTCAACCGGATTTGTGATTACAAGTATTTTTGCATCGGAAGCATATTTTGTTATGTTTGGAAGAATGGAGCGAATCATTGAAACATTATCGTATAGCAGTTCCGTTCTGTGCAATTTGTGTATCCCGGAGCTTGCAGTGATCACAACTACATCAGAGCCTGCAATCTGTGAGTAATCTGATGCTGCCGTAATCGATACATCAGAAGGCATAGGAATTGCATTGGTAAGATCGTACATCTGACCTATGGCCTTTTTTTCATCACGGTTTACAAGTACGATATCTCCAACAGATGACGCGGTACACAAGAGTGCTACTGCAGAGCCCACCTTCCCACTACCAATAATGGAGATCGTCTGTCCGCACAAATTCTATCTTGATTCCATCTCATCAAGCGGTATAACATGCCTTGCAGTTATGGTACCAAGCAATACCTTTCCATCTGCAACATCATAATAGTTGAAAGTAGTCTCTTGATTGCTTCTAAGTATTATTTGATCCGATTCGCCCTCCTCAAGCAGTTTTGTGCTCACATCCAATCCCTCCACATACAGCTGATGCGGTCTTGTATCTTTGTTGTGCACCGTCAAGACATAGTAAAAACCCCCAGTTCTCATTATCAAATCAGGGTTCATTCCTGCATTTCCCACGGTTCCCACCACCACAGTTACGCCCTCCACGTTCCTAAACTCCAGTGTCTGTTTAATTCGTTCTGGCCAAAATATGTCCACATGTCTTACATTTCCCATGCTAGCATATCCCATTATCACAACTAACGCAACAAAGCCGCAGACAAGGCCCACTATGACGAATCTTTTCTCAGAATTCACATAGCATGTTCTACTTTATTCTATATCTAATTGACATACAATTCTCACGTATGAAATCACCTGTAGTAATTTGTGCCAAGAATCAAGACAAAAAAACGGAAGAGTGTAGAGATTTGTTTTGGGGAAAACTTGACGGTACTCTCTTCCGCAGGTTATTCACAGTATTTGTTATTTAATGAGATGTATGATTCTCATGATTGCAAATTATGGTATCTTTTTTCATACTAAAAAATGCGAGCGATGCAAACTAGACTCATTTGATGTATTTTCAAAAGATTTTTAACAAATTTGCAGTCTTGTAGATTGGGGAGAAATGAACCGGCAGTATACGCCTCTTGATGTTTGCAAGTACGTTGTAAAATTGGATGAGTCAATGAGATTTGTAGGCAGAATCAAGGATCGCAAGGTGATCGCCTTTGCAAAGCATCCAAACAAAAAGCCGCTCCTTGACAGGGAGCTTGGAAACTTGGCCCACTATTATGCGTCCGTAAAGGCAAGCATGGAGGAGATGTTTGATGGTCCGCTTGGAAAGACAAATTGGATGATCACAGCAAAAGAAAAGGTCAAGCTCATCACTCTGTTTTTGGACGACGGACTACTCATATTTTCAATCGACGTTGAGGGAGACCACGACGAGATAATAAAAAAGATTCAAAGCTTGAACATGACGCTCTGAAAATACGCACAAAAGCTAACTTAGATAGTCCTCAAGTGAGAACTTGGATTCCTTTGGAATCTTGGCAATCTCAAACCCTTCCTTTCTCTTTGCAAGCGGCCTTGTTGCATCAATTCCAAGCTTTGCTGTGAGTAGTCTTTTCTGGTCACTTGATGGATCAAGACTGGAGCCGCGCACCTTTTCAATTATTGTAAGATCCTTGTCTGCCTGAAACCTTGTTGCCATCGCATATTCTACTGCGACAGGATCCGCCGGATCAATATCATCATCCACAACAGTCACCATCTTTAGTGAGCGATGGGATGCAAATGTCTCCTTTATTGCCCTCTTTCCATCAGATTCCTTCTTCTTTGAGATCTGCACTACAGCATGTAGCCAGTTACAGCCGCCATCTGACATCACTACCTTTTTTGTTTGCGAGAACGCATTTTTCACCTCGCGGTTGAGCTTTGCCTCAATTGGCATTCCCATTAGCAGCCGGTGCTCAGAGTATCCAGATAGTATGTCGTGGAAGATTGCATTGTTTCTATAGTATAACTTTTCAAGCTCAAAGACCGGCTGCTCCCGTGCAAAATCATAAGTCCTGAGCATCTCAACCATCCATTCTTTGTGCGTTTTGTCAGCAAGTATCCTGCCTTCCATCACAATCTCAGCTTCTGATGGCACCATCCTTTCAGAATACGGAAGCTTTGTCAGTTGCAGTCTTCCGCCAAGAAGTGAGTTTGCTATCTCCAGCTCGTCTTTGCCCCACTCGGCCTGGTACGCACCTGCAATCGAGATCGCCGGGTGAACGCCCACAGTTATTGCCACCTTGAGGTCCTCGCCGCGCTCCCTTGCATCAACAAATGAGCGATGAAGGTGGCGTCCTTCCACCATACGTATTGAAAAATGTGTCCTGTCAATCGGCATAAGCCTGTGAAAGGACGAATTCTGGGTCTTTTTTTCCGGGTTTTGTGCGTACACTATTGAGGATGTGATAAACGGTCCCGACTCCTTTTCAAAATGAGTCACAATCGGAAGAATCGACAGGTCCTTTGAGCTGTTCTCAAGGAATTTGCCAGTTGTTGTAATTTTGGGCTTTTTTGCGTGCTCTATTGCAGTTATTATTTTTTGATGAATGGTAGCCTCTTGTGCACCTACTGCGGCTGCAAACCTCTGCCTTGTCCCTACCAGATTTGCCACAAGCCGCATCTTGCTCTCCTTGATATTCTCAAAAAGAATGGCGTTTGATCCGTCGACCTTGGCAGTTAGCGCGGCAATCTCGTATTTTGTTGAGACCTTCCTTTTTACAACGTATAATTGCTTTAGCTTTTTTGTCTGCTCTAGGAATTTACGAATGTCCGTCATCCCTTACTGCCTCCATTATCCTCTCAATTAGAACCTTGCCTGCACCAGAACCAAGTTCCTTCTTTGTGGAAAGCGACACTATGCAGACACCCCTGAATTCAGAGGCAATCTTTTGCGATATAAGCTTCAAAAATATCAGATCGTTTCGAACCGGAATTATTATCGACGTGCTTGGTGCAGGACCTGTACCTACCGACATCACCATGGCACCAAGATTTTTTGGGCCCTCACTAATTGAAATGAAAAAACCGTTGTCGTACTTTTCGATGTTCACATCGAATTTCCGATCTTCGTACTCCACAGCTATCACACCATGGAGATTACTTGACATTACGTGCTAGTTAGAGTCTAAGCCTTTATGGATATTGCTTCTGCTTCCTGGGCTTCCTGTTCAACTCGGGCACGCAGCTTGGCTTTGTACTTGAGATTTCGTGGTTTCGTTCTCAGTCTGTAACCGCAGCATGGGCACCAGAGTCCTTCCCATTTGATGAAGATTTCACATATCTGGCATCGTCTCTGACCTGAAGCGTAACGTCCAGTACCTACTGGCTTTTGTGCCTTGTATCTGGAACAGATTCCCTTACATGTCATATTTTATCACTTTGTAATACATTATAGGAATCGTAAATATTTAAGCATGGATCTATATTTCTTACATCATTTTTTAAAAAAACCTATAAAATTTTTGCATAATAATACTAAATTGGCTGATCAATTTGACAAAAAATCGTCAAGATGTATAAATATCTAACGATTTTTTCACGATTGTGTAAAGTGCGATATCATGAGCAAATTATACAAATTTTTACTGTTTTTGAGGCCAAAATCAACCAGTTCTGGATAGAGGGAGTATGAAATGGCGATATCCTTCTCTTTGTGTGATGAACTTTGCGGACATCATATCACGCTCACCGCGCTTGTTGTAGTTCTTGATCTTCCGCGTCGTCTTGCGCTCATCGACAAACTCTAGCTCAAAGTGTGAGCAGAACTTGAGGTTTAGCAGAGTTGTAATCTGTTTTGCAATCTGCATGTTGCCATTTCCTATCTTAACTATCTTCCTGTCAGCTTTTAGCCCTCCGAGGATCTTTGCTACGTGATCTGCAAGCTCATCAGGAGATGTGTACAGGCCCCTCTCTATCTCCGTACCAAGAAACATTACTGAAAGCCCTATTCTCATTCCAGGATCTATTCCAATGAGAAGCTCCGACTGGTTCAGTCCAGAGTCCAGTTTTTCAATTATTATTCCCTGGATGACTGTAGGATCCTCCTTTAGAATCTCCTCGCAGAGAATTGGCTGAGAGGCAGTTTTTGGAGACTCTGCTTCAGTTGTCAGAATTATGTTTCCATGGTAATCGGAGATCTCGTCGGGTATTATAGAGTCATATTTTAAGTTCAAGAATTTAAGTGCCTTTACGAATTGAAAGTATGACTTGCCGTCGGTGGTTGCAACTCCAATTCGGCAGTTTTCAAGCGTGCTTATACCATTAATTATGGATCTACGAATTTAAGCGTTTAAGGTTTAAGAATTGTTGACACAACACTATCAACGGCTTCATCAAATTTAGAGTCGATTGTAGATTTTAGGCCGTCCAGTTTTGCCTTGCCGTCAGAGACTATCTTTTTTGACTGCTGCTCTGCCTTTGCCTTCGTCTCGGCAATCAATGACTCGGCTTCTTTTAGTGCCATCTCTGTTACCTTTTCCTTTAGCGAGTCAATCTCCTTGATGGCCTTTGAGTTTATGGCCTTTTTCATGTCTGCAACCTTTGAATTTAGAGAATCGATGTCGTTTTCAAGGTCTGCAAGTGACTTGATTATCTTGCTTACCCTAGAATCTGCCACTGTAGCCTGGGCTGCTGACTCTTTCATCTCAGTTAAAAACCCCCTAATCCCTTTAAATAAACCTTCATTTGGTGCTCAAAAGAAGTATTGCCCGCGCCAGATCGCCCCCAGTCTCCTTTAACGCATTAGCTGCAACCTCTGCGGTGACGTTTGCCTGCTGTGAGACCAGCATTATGTCCTCCTCTGAGAATATAGGAGTCTCCAGTTCCTTTTCTTCATAGCTGTCCGCTATAACCTGAAAGATCGAGTTCTCCTTTGACTTCATCTCAGTTACCGCCGGCTTGGAAATTATGATCTCTTTTTTGTCGGTTTTGATTATTACCTCTTGGACGTTTGGAAGTTCCTTCATATCAAGGCCCATTCGGTCCAGCATTCTTCGCATTTCACGATTGCCGCCGCGCATCATGAGAATCTAATCCACCTGACTGGTTTTTAAAGTATCTCTGATTTTGACTGCGACACCGCGCTTTAATGACAACATCATATCCGAGTTGACTATTGCGCGCCCAACTGCCACCACTTTGTTATCAAAAAGCACCGGCACATCAGAGCCTGCAAGTACGTTCTTGCCGGCCCACACAACATGCTTGCAAAAAACCGACTTGCCTTCCTGCACGAACGGTTTTGATTCCTCGTCAATCTCTATGCAGTTTTCCCTAAATTTTTTATTTTTCAGTAAAAGTTGAGCAAAACGTGGCGTTATTGCAAGACCGCCGTCAATTCGCAGAGTGCACAAAAGTGCCTTGTCCGAGTATACCTCCTTAATTCTGCCGTTCTTTTTGGAAAACGTCATGTTGATCGTTTTTGGTAGATTATTTGAAGTCCCATTTCCAAATAATGCATCTATTGTGTGCTTTAGTTTGAGCACCTGATCCATAATGCCGACTTTGGAATATCGCATATAATAGTGATGTCAAAATGCGATGCAGGCAAATTTTAGCTCGTGCTGGTGTCGATCATGTTCCAACGGTTTGAACCTCAACACACTATGATGTGTGTCTACAATATATCTAATTGATAATCTATATAGAAGTAGGAGCAAACCATATTGTGGTAGAAAGACAGGAGACCCGAAGAATCCAGTTTACAGGCAAGTCATCATACATTGTTTCTTTGCCAAAGCAATGGGTAACCGACCTTGGGCTAAAGCAGGGCGATCAGATCACAATAACGCGCGAGGGCAAGTCGGCACTAAAGATCATACCTACAAAGGAACAGACAAAATCTGTGCAACAAGAGGATGCAATACTAGAGATTGCGCGAGATGACGATAATGCAGCCATAGTAAGAAAGCTAGTCTCGCTGTATTTTCTTGGCTACAAGACAATCCAGATAAGGCCGCGCAACGACAGACTCCAACCCGGCCAGAGAAACGCCATCAAATCGGCAGTAAAGGGAATGCTGATGGGAGCCGAGATAATTGCAGATTCCGTGGACGGAATTACCGTGCAGGTGCTAGTCAACCTACTAGAGCTGTCAATAGATGGGGCGTTCAAAAGAATGCTCCATCTGGCAAAGTCCATGCTGTATGACGCACTTCTTGCGGTAAGAGAAGGCAACGTAGATTTGGCAAGGGAGGTAATCGACAGTGATGATGAAGTAGACAAGTTCGGCTTTTACATAATAAGGCAGTTAAAGATTGCAATTCAGAACGAACACATACTAAAAGAGATGGGATTTGAGAACGCACGACAGTGCCTTGGATACAGAATAATAGTAAAGAGCATAGAAAGAACTGGAGACCATGCAGCACTTATCGCAAAGGATCTTTTGGAATTTAAAAAATCGGTAAGAAAGGACGCAATGACAAAGATTGAGGACCTAAATGACTTTGCTGTAACTGTATTGGATCAGGCCTGCCTTGCTCTGTTCAAGGAGGACTTTGGTCAGGCAGAGCTTGCAATTAAAAAGGCATCAGATGTCTCCAAGTACGAAAAAAAGATACTGGAATCCATAAAATCTATCAAGGATGAAGAGGAGGCATACCGAATCAGAAGAATGACAGAAAACATAGTTAGAATTGCAGAATACGCAAGCGATATTGCGGAAATCGTACTTAACGTGAACATTGAAAAGATGCTCAAGAGATCAAAATCAAGTTGAACCAGACAGCAATTCTTATCACATATGATAATGAAGACACAATAAAAGAGGCCCTCGGACTGTGTGATGCGGCAGGCTACAAGGTAGACAGAATAATCAGGCAAAAATTTCTCAACAAGGCAAAATACGGACTTGGTGCAGGAAAGGTAGAAGAGCTCAAAGAGATAGTCGACAAGCTAAAGCCGGATGTCATCGTCTACGATGAGGTACTAAAGCCAAGTCAGAACTACAATCTTGCATCCACGCTGAAGACAAACATTTTGGACAGAGAGTCACTGATTTTGGAGATATTTCAGAGAAGGGCCACAAGCTCCGAGTCGCAGCTTCAGATAAAGCTGGCCCACTTTAGATATGAGATGTCGCGCGCAAAGGAAAAGGTAAGACTGGCAAAGATGGGAGAGCAACCAGGATTTATGGGAATTGGAATGTACGAGGTAGACACCTATGTCAACGACATCCAAAACAGGATGAAGAGCATCAGAGCAAAGCTTGCCAAGATGGGAAAGCAAAGGGCCCTTCATCGCGAGGCAAGAAGGAGAGTTGGCTTTAAGACAATATCTCTTGCAGGATATACCTCTGCTGGCAAGACCACGCTTTTTAACATGCTAACAGGCGAAACAAAGGAGGAAAGCAAGGAGCTGTTCACAACCCTGTCAACCACTACGCGAAAGATAAGAATCGAGCAGAGCGAGGCCCTCATTTCAGATACTGTAGGATTTATCAGCAAACTACCTGCATACATGATCGAGGCATTCAAATCAACCCTGGAAGAGCTACGCTATGCAGACGCAGTTATCGTCGTGATTGACGCAAGCGATACTGCAAACGAGCTGAAAAAAAAGTTCCGCAGTTGCGTAAAGACGCTGGCTGACCTTGAGGTAAGCCAAGACAGAATCATCTACGCCCTTAACAAGGCAGACTTGATCGGCCCTGACGAGATAGTCGAAAAGGCAGAGCTTCTTGGGATGGAAGAGAGTAGAAGGTGGGTTCCCGTATCTGCAGTAACAAAGCAGAACATACCAAAGCTCTTGGAGATCGTTGGCAAGGTGATCTCGGAAAAAAGAGAGCAAATAAAGCAGATTCCAAAAAGACAGGATCTGATAGAGTTTGAAGATTGAGATTTTAAGAATAGGCCAAAGAGTGGTGCGCGATGACAGAGTCACAACTCACGTAGCCCTCGTATCACGCGCGTTCGGAGCATCGAAGATCTTTATGAACGAGATAAACCCTGAGATAAAAGAAACCATTCAGAAAGTGAACAAGTCGTGGGGCGGCACATTTGAGATAGAGTACATAGATGACTGGCGCAAGATTTTGCGTGACAAGAAAAAACACGGATTTAAGATAGTACACCTTACCATGTATGGCGAGAGCATCAACAAGGTTCAGGAGGATCTGCGTTTAGAAGACAGCATACTTGTAGTGGTGGGCGCAGAAAAAGTGCCGCGAGAGGTGTATGAAAATGCAGACTATAACGTCGCAGTTGGAGGCCAGCCCCATTCGGAGATCTCTGCACTTGCCATAGTCCTAGATAGAATCCATGCAGGCAGACAGCTTGAAGTAAAATATGATGATGCAAAGCTTCAGATCACCCCCTCAAAGCGCGGCAAGAACGTGAAAATGAAAAGCGATTGAATAAATAGAGAAAGCCGCACTCTGTATTTGTTGGTCGAGTCGTACGAAGATCCATTTGTTAGAATCTCTGCAATGATTGGTGGGGATGAATATCTCAAGGTTGCGCGTGCACTTCTTAAAGCTGAGGATGCAACAGACGAAGAGATTGCAAGCTCCACAGGACTTAGAATCAACATGGTAAGGAAGGTTCTCTACGACCTTTTCGGCAAGGCACTAATCACTGGAATTAGAGTTAAGGACGAAAGGAAAGGTTGGTTCGTATACAGGTGGCGCTCGCGCAAGGACGAAGTTGAGAATTTTATAGAAAACCAGAAGAAAAAGATTGCAGAAAGACTGCAGCAAAGACTCGATTACGAAAACTCTTCCCAGTTCTACCATTGCGGCAACGAAGATTGTCCGAGGATCACATTTGAGAATGCACTTGAGATGTTCTTCAAGTGCCCAAGGTGTGGCGGTGTGGTAAATCTAAAAAAGAACGACAAGCTCAAAAAAGCCCTAGAGTCCAAGGTAACTGAGATAAGAAACGACATGCGTCGTCAGCTGTAATATAGAACTATCTCGTCTTTTTGTCTTGCTATTTTATCAAGTGTAAACCTTTTTGTTATTTTTGTAAATCCACTTCCCTCTACCAACGTGGTAGCATCCCTCCCCCCCACAACATATGGAGTTATTGTTATTATCATTTCATCTACCAGTCCCTGACGCACCAGCTCCCAGTTTAGTGTGCCGCCGCCTTCTGCAAGCACCGTCATGATGTTTTGTTTTTTCAAAATCGAAAACATTCTTTTTAGATCGACCCTTGTTTTTCCCGCACGTATTATCTGCACCGGATATCTTGCCAGCGCATCAAGCCTGCTCTGTGGCGCCATATCAGAGACCACAATTATGGTTGGAATCTTGTGTGACGTTCTAATTATTTTTGAGCGCATCGAGATCTCCGCCCTTGAGTCCAGAACTATTCTTGTTGGATTTTTCCCCCGAGCATACCTTACCGTAAGTAATGGATCGTCTATTTTGACAGTATTTTTGCCTACAAGTATTGCGTCAACTCTGCTTCTTAGTCTGTGCAGACGTATCTTGTCCTTTCTTGATGAAAGATTTGAGCGATGCGTCCTTGTTGCTATCTTGCCGTCCACACTTACTGCAGCACTCAGTATTATCTTTGGCCTAGATTTTGCCATGCACTATCCTTCCTCCAACCATCACCGCCTTTACTGCGGACTCGGTGACCCGGTGAACAAGTGAGGCATACGGATTATGAATCGGCACAAGATCAACTGCGCGTTTGTCCACAAAAAATCCGTCTGCTACGTACCCATTCTCAATTGATCCTATTTTTCTGCCAAGAAGTACACCACCATTTACGGTGGCCATCTTGAGGATCTCTTTTGGATCGAACCTTTGTTTGCTCATTCCCATTGTTGCCTTCCAAAGATAGTCCATTTCTCTGAACATATCAGGTGAGTTTATCATCACATTGTCAGTTCCTATCGCAAGCGTACATCCTGCATTCAGCATTTTGATGACATTTGGAATTCCCTCCGCAAGCGAGGCGTTTGCCCTAGGACATACTACTATTCCCCGAGTTTTCCTTGCTGCAATCCTTAGATCATTCAAACTCGCATGCGTCATATGTACAAGAAAATCAGGCTTCATCTGAAGCGCCCGCACCGTCTCCGTCTTTTTTGTCGTCTGTAGTGATTTGTTTGTGCTTTGCCTAGTTTCTGAGCTGTGGATTGCGCGAA
>JAWCRP010000023.1:0-14017 GCA_038869175.1 Candidatus Nitrosotenuis sp.
GATGACATGTTACAGATACGAGCCCACATGCTAGAACACAAAGATGGAACGTACCAAGGAAGAATCACGGTGTTTGATGGAACGACACCATACAACATACCGCTGCTTTTGCGAATTTCCAGCACCTCAGTGGGCGTTGTAGAAAACAATGGAATGCTCGAATTTTCCATAGACTCACTTGGTGGGTGGTCTTATGCAAAGATCTCCGTTTTCAATTCTGATTCTCGCATTGTCGGCACCACATCAATTACTCCAACAAAACACGACCGCATACCACTCTATGAGCCTGGAACATACTGGATACAAGCGGAGATAAAATCAGGTGATAATACGGAGATCTCTTACAACAAGATAGATGTGACTGTGCCTGCCAAAAAACAGATACTTGATTTTGGCAATGTTGGCCTGCCGCAACAGCAGACATGGATTATCGTATCCGTAGTACTTGCGATGGTTGTTGTAGGTATTGTAATAAAATTCAGATGATTATGGTTTTGGTCCTGCGTTGACGATCTGCATATCGACGTTATGGAATTTCTTAAAGTTGTCCACAAACATCTGGGCAAGCTTTCTTGCTGAAAGTTCGTATGCATCCTCGTCCTGCCACGTAGTCCTTGGATCCAATACTTCAGATGGCACACCTGGACACTCTGTTGGAACATCCAAGTTGAATAGATCATCGTGTCTGTATTTGACAATATCTAGCGCTCCAGTAAGTGCTGCAGTCACCATTGCCCGGCTGTACTTGATGCTAATCCTCTTTCCTACCCCATATGGGCCTCCAGACCAGCCTGTGTTGATAAGATAAACTACGGTGTTGTGTTTTCTTATTTTTTCACCAAGTAGTTTGGCATACACAGTAGCAGGTCTTGGCATGAACGGCGCGCCAAAGCATTCTGAGAATGTTGCCTTTGGCTCCTTGATGCCTCTTTCCGTTCCAGCAAGCTTGCTTGTATAGCCTGACAT
Source organism: Candidatus Nitrosotenuis sp. (assembly GCA_038869175.1). Lineage (GTDB taxonomy): Archaea > Thermoproteota > Nitrososphaeria > Nitrososphaerales > Nitrosopumilaceae > Nitrosotenuis. The sequence continues at coordinate 967 of JAWCRP010000023.1, forward strand.
GAAATGGAACATTGCCCCCTCCTTTGTCAGTCTCGAAATCGGTGGAAGAACTCCAAGCGCATCTGCTGTAAGAAAAACAATTACTTTTGGATTTCCGCCAACACTTGGAAAGACTGCAGTAGGGATGTACTCAAGTGGATAAGCTGCTCTTGTGTTTTCAGTGAGTGAGCCATCATCAAAGTTCGGCTTTAGTGTTTGCTTGTCAATCACCACGTTCTCAAGAACCGCACCGGACTTGATTGCATTCCAGATTTGCGGCTCTGATTCTTCGTTTAGATTTATGCATTTTGCGTAACAGCCGCCCTCAAAGTTAAAGACACCTTTGTCTGACCACCCATGTTCATCATCTCCAATTAACATCCTGTCAGGGTCTGCAGACAAACTTGTCTTACCTGTACCTGAAAGTCCAAAGAACAGCGCCGTGTCTCCGTCCTTGCCAATATTAGCAGAGCAGTGCATCGGAAACACATTCTTCTTTGGCAAAAGATAATTCATGACTGCAAACATGGACTTTTTCATTTCTCCTGCATAGCTAGTTCCGCCAATAAGGACAAGCTTCTTTGTAAGATTGATGAGTATGAACACGTTGGATGCAGTTCCGTCTACCTCTGGAATTGCCTCAAAGTCATTAATGCACATCACCGTAAACTCTGGCGTATGATCCTCAAGCTCTGCAGCAGAAGGTCTAACGAATAGTTGTCTTGCAAACAGATTCTGCCACGCATGATCATTGATTACTCGAATTGCAAGCCGGTTCTCCTTGTCTGCTCCGACGAAGCCATCAAAAACAAAGACCTCCTTTCCATCCACAAATTTTTTCATTTTTGCTAGGATCTTTTCAAATCTATCAATCGGAAATGGGTGGTTTATCTTGCCCCAGTCCACAGTATCGTGTGTTTCATCATCATCCACTATGAAACGATCGTCGGGGGATCTTCCGGTGTATTTGCCCGTCTTTACTGCAAGAGAGCCGGTGCTGGTAACTACGCCTTCGTTTCTTTGTACTGCCGCCTCCACTAGCTTTTCTACTGCAATATTACGGTGTATCTTTGATGGATTAATACCAAAGGACGCTACTTGCGATAGAAACTTGGCTGAGAGCGTTGTTTTTGATTCTGTCAACCCCAAAACTCGACCTCAGTATTGACGACAGGACTCATTGAATAAACATGCCGTGGTGAGATTAGTTATTATCTCTTACTTTTGATTTCGACTTTGGCAAGTAACCTATTTATTGTAAAATCAAAGGTAACTGGATATTGACCATAAATAAGGAAAGGCTCTCACTTAGACAGAAAATAGATGAGCACCGACCTGACTTTGTAAGACAGGAAAGCTGGAGATACAAGAGGATCAAGATCTCTTGGAGAAAGCCAAAAGGCATAGACAACCACCAGCGTAAGCAAAAGTTCCGTGGAAGACCCGGTCTGGTCAAGGTTGGCTACGGTAGTCCAAAGGACGTACGAGGCCTACACCCATCCGGATTTACAGACAATCTGGTTCACAATGTTGATGATTTACAAAATCTTAATCCAAAGACTGACGGTGTGCGAATCGCACATAGCGTTGGTACCAAGAAGCGACTTGAGATAGTGGCAATGGCAACTCAGAAAAAATTAAAGATATTCAATGCGCGAGTGAGAACAAGTGGTAGTAAATCTTAAGGCAAAAAAACGACTCGTATCTCGAGTTGCTGGAGTTGGATTATCTAGAATCAAGTTCGACTCTGAAAAATCCGATGAGATTGCAGATGCCATCACACGTGACAACATACGGGGCCTCATTACAGCTGGCATAGTCACAATAAAGCCCGCCGGAGGAACATCCCGCGGGAGATCAAAGTTCAAAAAGATGCAAAAGAAAAAACGCGGTGCCACAACTGGCTCAAAGAAAGGCCGCAAGGGTGCACGCGTAGGCAAAAAGGAAGTATACGTAAAAAAGGTACGCGCCCTACGATACCGACTCAAAGTTGCAAAGGATCGCAAAGAGATTACCAATCCGGAGTTCTGGAGTCTCTACCGCAAAGTTGGCGGCAACACAGTAAGAAACATCGCCCACCTAAGGACACTCATCGAGGAAGTAAAAGCGCACAGAAAGTCCTAGAACCTAAAGATCGTGTTTTTCCAATTCTGAATCTTTCCGTCCTTTACCGATATTCCCTCGCCGCAAAGCATTTCTGTCTTTACATCCTTGCCGTAAAAATATCCTCCAATTTTGCCATCTGATTTTACCACGCGGTGGCACGGTATTATCACTGGAAATGGATTTTTGTTCATTATCCGTCCTATGACGCGTTGGCCGTTTTTGAGTCCAACTGCCTTTGCAAGCTCTCCATATGTGGTCACCCTGCCTTTTGGAACTGAAAGCAATTTTTTGAATACTCGTTGCTCCAACTCATTCATAGTTTTACAACCTCAAGATTGGTAGTACTTAGAAGATCCATTACTTTCTGCTTTTCCCTCCCAAGCCCGCTCCACTCTAACAATGCCGCCTCAGCGTCTGCATTGCGCTCAAGTATGTGGGCAAACAGATCAGCATCCAAAATCTCAAGAGCATGCTTTGGCACAACCGTCCCAAGTGCATACTTGCCATGTATGAGCTCCTTTGTGAATTTTTCAGGATAGTGTGTTCCGCCAAAACAGATTGCCACCGGGCTTTTCTGCACAGGTTGCCGCACAGTATCAAGTACCAAGCTTGCAACCGAGTTACAAAGTGATTCATCATTCCACTGCTTTTCGGTGGTGCCGATCTCAATAAACAGGGTCGGCTTGCTTAACATTGTAGGTCCATGATGCGTTGCCTCTATAGTTATTTCAAAGTCTGAAAACTTGGCCCTTTGATGCCATAAATTTCTCATGTATGATTTTTGCAGATTTGGATGCGGAACTGCCACCTGTCTTTCCTTTCCTCCAAACTGCGCAGGACCGAAATTTCCCGTGCTATGGCAGGTAAGAGCAAGCTCGCCTGACTGTGCTGCATGTTTTGAGAGAAATACAAATCCATCGTACTGGTATTTTTCTTCCAGCCAGTCTGCAGATATTGCAGGCGTTGGAATTGTTATTAGATCAAAACCCTCCCCGTGGAATACCTTGTCGTCTTTTTGCAGCTGTGATGAGATGAACTTGGCCATGTTGTTGCCGGCAGGATCTTTTTCGTATGCGACAAGCAGTTCCATCAGATAAGAGATATAAGGACACCCTATTAATTTCCAGCAATGGACGTAAAGATGACCTTCAAGAACATGGCAAACACCATAAAGCTTGCCAAAAAGTCTGACAAGGAAGACTATATGCAGCACCTCAGACTCGTTCTTTTGGGTATTGCATCTGTAGGGGCGATTGGATTTATAATTCAGTTTGTATTCTCGGTATTTACCCGGTGATTATATTGTCTCAGGAAATCAAATCGCATCTTTTTGCAGTAAGGACCACCGGAGGTCAAGAAAAGGTAGTCCTTAATCTGCTACAGAACAAGATAAAAGCTGGAAACCTCAACCTTCTATCCGTTCTGTTGGTTGAAAATCTCAAAGGATACATCGTAATTGAGGCAAAGGATGCAAATGCAGCCTTTGATGCCCTGCAGGGAATAAGGCACATCCGAGGACAGCTTCGTGGCGAGATGGATTTTAAGGATATTGAAGGCTACCTTGTCACAAAGAGCACTGCCCCAACAATAGCAGTGGACAACATAGTTGAGATCATTGGAGGCCCATTCAAGGGAATGAAGGCAACTGTAACAAGAGTTGATAACGACAAACAGGAGGCAACCGTAATTCTGCTTGATGCCCCATACCAGCTTCCAGTCACGGTCGATTCCAACTATCTGAAAATATCGTCTGCCTAGGAAAAGGATTAAATCGCCAGCAACGTGAGCCAAACTATGTCCGATACACAATCTATTTCTGCACTGGTAACAGGTGGACAAGCATCAGCTGGTCCGCCACTAGGTCCGGCATTAGGTCCTCTTGGAGTAAACATCATGGAGATAATTAATGCCATCAACACAAAGACGGCCGACTTTGAGGGCATGAAGGTGCCAGTTACCGTCTCTGTAAACACAAAGACGAAAAAGTGGGAAGTGATTGTAGGAATCCCATCTGCAGCCGCCTTACTACTAAAGGAGGCAGGAATTCAGAAGGGTTCTGGAACAAGCGGTACCACATGGGTTGGCGACATTAGTGCAGATTCCATCGTAAAGGTGGCAAAAGCAAAGCTAGAATCATCATATGCCACATCGCTAAAGTCAGTGGCAAAGGAAGTGATCGGAACGTGCGTAAGCTTGGGAATAAAGATTGAAGGAAAGACCCCAAAAGAGTTCACGGCAGAGGTAAACGCCGGAACGTGGGATAGCAAATTCAAATAACTATTTTGATACCAAATAGGAAGGCTCTTTGTCTGTCTTTTGCAGCTCGACAAACGTCTCTGTGCTCTGAATTCCTTCTATTTTGCCGATCTTTTCTATCACTATATTGTGCAGTACTTCAAGATTGTCTGCGTGGACGCCGACCATTATGTCGAATCTTCCTGTGACCTCCGATATCGATACTATCTCTGGTGTTTGAAGAAGTTGCTTGTGGATTGGATCCTTTAGCTTTGGATCCCTGTTGATTCCAATTGTGGCTTTGACTCCTATTCCTAGCTGGGCCTCGTCAACTACTACGGTAAACTTTTTGATCACCTTCTTTTTTGTTAGTCGCTTTATTCTGCTATACAGAACTGAAGCGTTGATACCCATCTTTTTGGAAAGATTTGGCACCGATATACTCCCATCCACAGTAAGCTCGTATAGCAACTTTAGATCAAGATCATCAAGTTTGTGCAATTCTTCGAATTTCAGGATTTGATGTTAATAAATGTAAGTTTATTGACGAGAAATTGCATTATATACAAACTGCCAAGAGAGTTTCTAAAAAAATTACAAATTTTGCCGGATTTTAGTGCGGCTCCAACAAACGATTTTAAATAGGCTTCCTTGGAATGACTGCGTTGATCAGCGAATCGGAATTGGTCAAGATGATTAAAGAGGCAAAGGCTGTGGACAAGGAACGCAAGTTCAGACAGTCAGTAGAGATGTACATCATACTAAAGGATATTGATGTAAAGAAAGGCTTTGCCATAAACGAGACCATCCAGCTTCCAAAGAAGATGGCCACACCAACTACCGTATGCATCATGGCAGGAGGAGATATGGGTCTGAAGGCAAAAAATGCCAACGCAGACAGAGTCATCAATGCAGATGAGATAAATGCGCTGGCAACAAACAAGCGCGAGGCGCGAAAGTTCATCAACAATTACGATTTCTTTCTGGCAGACACACAACTTATGACAACTGTAGGTAAGGTGCTCGGCCAGCTTTTAGGTCCAAGAGGCAAAATGCCAATACCAGTACCATTTAATGCCCCAATCGAGTCATTTTTGGAAAGATTCCGTGCTTCAATCAGAGTCAAAGTAAAGAACTCACTATCTATTGCATGCAAGATCGGTGATGAGAGTATGAGTGATGAGGATTTGGCAGTAAACGCACATGCAGTGTTGAATGCAATTGAGAAAAAGCTTCCAAGCGGTGACAAAAACATTCGAAGAATAATGATAAAGACGTCAATGGGTAAACCAATCAAAGAAGTACAGCAGGTAAGAAAGTAAAATGCACGAGAACAGAACCACCTATCCAAAGAAAAAGACACAGATGTACCAGCAGATGCAGGAGCTGCCAAAAAAGTATAAAGTCATGGCACTTGTCAGAATGGAAAAGGTAAGATCATCTCAGCTTTTGCCGCTGAGAAAAAAGTTCCTCAATGACGTAGAGATACTCAGCGTAAAGAACAACGTAGTCAAAAAGGCATTTTCCGCACTCAATATACCTGGAATTGCCAAGTTAGCTGATGCACTCACAGGACAGTGCGTGCTGATGTTTACCAACATGTCACCATTCAAGCTTAACGTGTTACTGGGAAAGAACAAAGTCATGATGTACGCAAGAGACGGAGACATTGCAAGCATCGATGTAGTAGTTCCAGCAAAGAACACAGGAATTGCCCCAGGACCTATGCTTACAGAGTTCAAGGAGGCAGGCATTCCAACAAAGATTGATCAGGGAACGATTTGGATTCTAAAGGATTCAACTCCAGTAAAAAAGGGACAGCCGGTTCCAGGTAAACTTGCGACCCTGTTACAAAAGCTAGACATCAAGGTAGTTGAGGCAGGAATTGCTCTTGATACTGCAGTAGAGGAGGGAATGCTCTATAGCAAAGCGGAGCTTGTTATCGACCTTGAGCAGTACAGGAACTTGTTTGCACAGGCACACCAGGAAGCAGTGTCTTTGTCTATTGAGGCAGCCTACATCACAGAGGACAACATATTGCAGATTCTTGCCAAGGCAGCACAGGGCTCACGATCTGTTGCAGTAGAGGCAGGATACATGACAGATGAGACAAAAGAGCAGATTCTCCAAAGAGCGGATGCACGGGCAAAGTCAGTTGCTACAAAGGCAAAGGGCTACACCCCAGCATAGATTATTTTTCTCGCGCCCTAGGCAGATTCCAGTTATACTTCATTGCCACAAGCCGAAGCACAGTGGTTGTTGTAATTCCTACCACAGTTGCAGCATATAGTGGCGCCTCAATTACCAGTAGCATATAGAACAGAACAATTCCTACAAAGCTTGCAGTTACATATAGTTCCTTTACAAACACGATTGGTACTTCATTGACAAATACGTCACGCAGTATTCCGCCACCCACCGCAGTCAGTATTCCGGCAAATGCAATTGCAAGAAAATTCAATCCGAATACGTTGTAGGCAAACGTTGCGCCAGTTATGGAAAATACACCGATTCCAATTGCATCGAATTTTAGAAAGACGTTCCAGTGCTTTTTTAGGTGTGGGTGTAAGAAGAACAGTGCGGCACCGGAGCTTACACACACGATAACGTAAAACGGATCAATTATTGAGTTTGGTGGGAACCGGCCGATTATTATATCACGTATAGTACCGCCTGCAACACCTGTAATTATAGAAAGTATCACAATACCAACAATGTCCGACTTGTGTTCAATTGCCTTAAAGGCGCCAGTTACGGCAAAGGCCATCGTTCCAAAAAGATCAAACGCATAAATGAGAAACTCAAACGGCGTGTCTGACAACTAGAGTCTAGAGCACCCTATGATAATTAAGGCTGTTCAAACATGTGGCATAAGCTGACCTGTAATCAAAAACAAACGATGAGAATGTTGAGTGGCTTTTAGCCGAACAGTGAAGCGAGACCTTCCATGGCTTGCTCTTCAGATTTGCCAGGTGCCTCTTCCTTCTTTGCCTCAGCCTCAGGTGCTGCGCCTGCCGCTGCTGCTGCCGGAGCTGCTGCTACTGCAACAGGTGCCGCTTTTATTGCCTCCTCGATGTTTACATCGGCAAGTGCGGAAACGAGTGCCTTTACTTGGGCATCATTTACAGTTGCGCCAGTGGCCTTGATTATGTTGCTAATGTTAGCTTCATTAATCTCCATCTTTAGTTTGTGCAGAATTAATGCAGCGTAAACGTATTCCATTGTATTGTGGCTGATCTTTGAGGATAATATAAAACTATGGAGTTAATTGAGGATCTTAAGACTGCGACAGACGGAATACAGATTGTGTTTTAGATTTTTGTCGTATAGTGTATCCATTCTTTGCTTAACAAGACGTTTTGCTTGATCTTTTTCAGGTCCATCTGGGAGTGATAAAACTCCATTGAGAAGCTCAGGAATAGACTCGCGTATCCACCCATCAAGGACACTGTGAGCTTTTTCCGATATTGGCACCACTCTGTTATCATTTATGTCAAGTACCTCGTTGAATGTCTCATGTTCCGTTCTGTAGATGAATGCCAAGATGCAGTTTTCTGCCGTTGGGTCTTTTAGTATTTCAGTGGATCGTGGCCCTGCCTTTCCCTGTGATACCTTGTTTTTTAGTCCCACCGGGTTTACAATCAATCCGCTTACTCCGACTTTGTCACCGTCGATGCCAGTTGCCATGCCAAATATCATGTTACGAAACTCTCCGTCTGGCTTGGACGCAAAGACGAAATCTCCCTCTCTTAGCTGTTTTTTGCGGCCGAACATCTGAACAGCTTGCAAGCTATATCGTATTTAATTTATCCCAATTGTATGATGCTGCCAAGACTGTCAGATCCGATATTGGCCGATTTTCATAACGGTATTCCTTAATATCGGTCAGTTTGAGATTTAGAAGATGAACAAGGAAGAGATTCTTGCCAAGTTTTCTTCGGAGCCTGACAGATACTACAAGGTAAGGCTGTTCGAAGAGCAAGGATTTGTCCGCAAGTCCTGTACTGTATGCAAACGCTTCTTTTGGACACTTGAGTCAGGAAGAAACTCTTGTCCTGAACACTCAGATGATACTTACTCATTTATTGGAAATCCACCAACTGCAAAGCGATTTGACTACACAGAGGCATGGAAGCAGGTAGAATCATTTTTTGTAAAAAACGGCCACACCTCGATAAGCAGGTACCCGGTAGTCTGCAGATGGCGTGATGATCTTTACTTTACTATTGCATCGATTGTTGATTTTCAGAGAGTTATGGGCTCAAAGGTTGTCTTTGAGTTTCCTGCAAACCCACTTATTGTTCCGCAGACATGCCTTAGGTTCAAAGACATTGAGAATGTCGGAGTTACCGGTAGACATTTTTCCAGCTTTTGTATGATAGGACAACACAGCATACCGAACGGAAATGGATACTGGAAGGACGAATGCGTTGATCTTGACTACAGACTGCTAACAGATGCATTTGGGATAAAAAGAGAGGAGGTTGTCTTTGTTGAAGACGTCTGGGCAGGGGGTGGCTCCTTTGGATCATCCTTGGAATATTATGTCAGGGGCCTTGAGCTTGGCAATGCGGTGTTTACAGAGTTCCAAGGCGAGCTTGGAAATCACACCACACTTGATCAAAAGATAATCGACATGGGTGCAGGGCTTGAGAGATTCTCATGGATTACTATGGGGACCCCCACAGCGTATGACTGCTGCTTTGGTCCAATAACAAAAAAGATGTTTCAGGCATCCGGAATTGATGCAGACATCTCAGTTCTCTCAAGATACTTTACTGCCATTGCTAAGGGATTTGAAAGATATCCAGATCTTTCACAAGTAAGAAAGGCGGCAATCAAAGAATCGCAGATAACAGAACAGACACTAAACAAGACAATCACTCCGATAGAGGGAATATACATGATTGCCGACCATCTAAGGACGCTAATTTTTGCAATATCAGATGGCGCACTTCCAAGCAACGTTGGAGGCGGATACAACCTAAGAATAATACTTCGCAGAGTCATGGCAACAATCGACAGACTTGGCCTTTCTTTGGACCTTGATGAGTTGATTGACAGCCACATAGACTATCTGAAAAACACATACCCGGAGCTTGAGCAGTACAGGTCAGAGGTAAAAACCATAATCAACATAGAGGTCGGCAGGTACCACGAGTCAAAGTCCAGAATGGAAAAAATTGCAGCCAACATAAAATCCCAGGGAAAAACGCTCGGAGTCGACGACATCATAAGGCTGTACGAGTCGGACGGCGTTACACCGGATTATCTAAAGGAACACCAGATAATCTCCGAGATTCCAGACACATTTTACACTAGGCTCTCAGAGTTACATCAATCTGAAAAGAAAAAGGCAACAGAAGAGTTTGAGTTGCACGGCATTGCAGATACAGACCTGTTGTTTTATGGTGATGATCCGATGAAGTTTGACGCAAAGGTGATCAAGGTGGTAAAAAACAAGTTTGTTGTGTTGGATCGCACATCGTTTTATGCGCGTGGCGGAGGCCAGGAGCCTGACCATGGAAAGATAGGGGGAGTCGATGTAGTTGATGTCACAAAGCACGGAAATGTTGTTCTGCATGAGATAAAAGGTGCTGCACCACCTGAGGGCAGCACCGTAGTCTGCGAGGTAGACTCTAAAAGAAGACAGAGCATCACAAAACACCATACCAGCACTCACATTGTCAACTATTCTGCAAGGGCCACACTTGGCTCATGGGTCTGGCAGCACTCGGCATTCAAGGAAGACAATTACGGGAGACTGGACATCACACATCATTCAAGTCTTTCTGATGAGGAGATACGAAAGATAGAAGGTGCTGCAAACGCGCTTATTCAGAAAAACCTGCCAGTCACCATAAAAGAGTACGATCGCGGACAGGCAGAGCAGACGTTTGGATTTAGAATCTATCAGGGAGGAGTTGTTCCAGTAAAGATGGTAAGAATAGTGCGCATTGAAGATTATGACATTGAGGCCTGTGGTGGAACGCACGTAAAGAGGACAGGCGACATTGGGCTTTTGAAGATTACAAAGTCGGAGCGAATTCAGGACGGAGTTGTCCGCCTAGAGTTTGTGTCAGGCCAAGCGGCAATAGAATACATGCAAAAACAGGAAAGTGATATTTCTGCAATAATAAAGTCACTTGGCTCCAACAGAGAAAAGGTACTCAAATCGTTTGAGCATGCAATGAATGATTCTGAGGCGGCAAAAAGAAAGCTAAAGCAGATGATAAAGAGAACAAGCTCTGCTGCAGCAAAGAACGCAATAGATTCTGCTGAAAATCTTGGTGTAGTAAAATTCTACTCCATAATTGATGAGGAATTAGACGAGGAATTCCATATTGCAGTTGGCGAGGAGGCAATCAAACAAGATTCATCTATGATATACTGCGCGTTTTTGGTCAAAGGTGGAGGCATCAAGATAATCGTGTTTGCAGGCCAGAATGCCTCAAAGCTATTCAAAGCAGGAGATGTTGTAAAGGAGGTCTCATCAAAGCTTGGCGGCTCAGGCGGTGGTGATGCAAGGTTTGGACAAGGCGGAGGAAAGAACGCATCTGAGATAGATGCCGCACTTGGGCACGTAAAGACGTTGATTAGAAAGAGCGGTGCGGCATGATAAACTGGAACGCAGTGGAGGAAAAATGGAGATCAAAGTGGCAGAGCTCAAAGGACTTTGAGACAGATCCGGATGGACGAGAAAAGAGATTCATCACAGTGGCATATCCGTATCCGAACTCGCCACAGCATATAGGACATGGAAGAACATACACGCTTGCAGACGTCCATGCGAGATTTTTGCGAATGTGTGGATTCAATGTCCTATTTCCGATGGGATTTCACTATACAGGAACTCCAATTCTTGGAATGGCAAAGCGCGTACAGGAAAACGACAGAGAGTTGATTGAGAATTTTAAGACGCTATACCATGTGCCGCCAGAAAAGATCCCCGAGTTTGCAGACCCAGTCAAAATAGCAGATTACTTTCACCAAGAGATTAAAGATGGCATGATAGAAATGGGCTACTCGATAGATTGGAGGCGTGAGTTTACTACCATTGATCCGGTGTACAAAAAGTTCATCGAGTGGCAGTTCCGCAAGCTGAAATCGCTAAATCTTGTTGTGCAAGGATCTCATCCTGTGGGCTGGTGTCCAAAGGACCAAAACCCCGTATCGCAGCACGACACACTTGGAGATGTAGAACCGGACTTTACAGAGTACATTTTGGTAAAATTCCAGTACGACGGAATGGTTATCCCAACTGCCACGCTTAGGCCAGAGACGGTATTTGGTGTGACCAATCTCTGGATAAATCCATCCATCAAATACAAAAAGATCAAAGTGAACGAGGAGACGTGGATTGTAAGCCCCGAGTGCGCACGAAAGCTAGAGTTCCTTGACAAAAAGATATCACACATTGAGGATGTGGACGGCTCATCTTTGGTGGGAAAGTCAGTAGGCCTGTTTGGTAACAAGATCCCAATATTTCCTGCAGCGTTTGTCAAAAGCGACAACGGCACAGGAATTGTAATGTCGGTTCCGGCACATGCCCCGTTTGACTATCAAGCACTACAAGACATCAAAGATGATTCCAGTTCCGCGGTGCATACAATTGCAAAATCATTGCAACCAATTCCAATAATTACAACTGAAGGATACGGGAGGATTCCCGCCCAAGAGGTGGTCCAGAAGATGGGGATCAAGAGCCAGAAAAGCGATCTTTTGGAGGAGGCAACAAAGGAGGTCTATTCAAAAGAGTTCTACGGTGGCATCCTCATGGAAAACACCGGCAGATTTGCAGGTATGAAGGTCTCAGAGGCAAAGGACGTGGTAAAGGAGTGGCTCTTAGAAAGTCATGCAGATATTCTGCTTGAGCTTAACAACGGGCCAGTAAGATGCAGATGCGGTGCAGAGTGCGTAGTAAAGATTCTCAACGATCAGTGGTTTTTGAATTACTCAGACCCAGCATGGAAGAAGAAGGCAAACAAGTGTTTTGAGGAGATGAATATACTGCCAAACGAGATAAGACCAGAGTTCAACTATGTAGTTGGGTGGCTGCGCGAGAGGGCATGCGCAAGACAGCACGGACTGGGAACCAAGCTTCCATGGGATCAGAATTGGATCATCGAGAGCCTGTCTGACTCGGTGATTTACATGGCATACTATATTTTTGCAAAATACGTAAACGAGGGAAATCTAAATGCAGAATGTCTTACAGATGAGTTTTTCGAGTATGTTCTTCTTGGCACAGGAAATGCAAGTGATGTTGCAAGCAAGTGCAAAATGTCAGAAGAGATGGTAAAAAAAATACGGGACGACTTTACGTACTTTTATCCAGTTGATGCAAGACATTCTGGAAGAGACCTTGTCCCAAATCATCTGACGTTTTTTGTTCTAAATCACGTAGCAATATTCCCAGAGGAAAACTGGCCAAGGCAAATAGTAGTAAATGGTTCGGTGCTGATGGACGGAAAAAAGATGTCAAAGTCGATGGGAAACATAATTCCGCTCAGACAGGCAATCAAAGAGTACGGAGCTGACCCGATAAGACTTGCAATCATAATATCTGCAGAACTGTTGCAGGATGCTGACTTTAATCTTGAATCAGTCAGCTCCATCAAGAACAAATTGGAAGATATGTATGAGGAATGTTCAAAATACAAGCAGGGCAGCATCGATACCTCAGAGCCGGAGGACCGATGGATTCTTACGCGCCTGCAGAGTCTGATAA
>JAWCRP010000024.1:0-12845 GCA_038869175.1 Candidatus Nitrosotenuis sp.
GATGATGTGAAAAGTCTTGCATCGTTTGCAAGAAAACACAGGTGTGTTGAGGCCCTGTTTGTCACAGGCGAAAGACCGGAGGAGAAATACAATGAGGCAAGAGTATGGCTAAAGGAAAACGGATTTTCAAGCACGTCAGAATACCTAGTTCACGCATCCGAGATAGCATTAAGGGAAGGACTATTTCCTCACACAAATGCTGGAAATCTTACAAAGTACGAAATGAGTGAGCTGAAAAAAACCAACGTGAGTATTGGCCTGATGCTTGAAAATTCAAGTGAACGCCTCATGCAGGATGGGATGCCGCATCATCTGGCGCCAAGTAAGAATCCAAGTGAGCGTCTTTGCGTGTTATCCAACGCAGGCCAGCTTAAAATTCCCACCACCACAGGAATTCTGATCGGAATAGGTGAGACGCCCTATGAGGTGATAGACTCGATATTTGCAATAAAAAAACTGCACGAAGAATATGGACACATTCAGGAGATAATTTTGCAGAACTTTCAACCAAAGCACGATACCATCATGAGAGGATCTCCTTCGACAGAGGAAAGTTACTTTAAGACCATCGTAGCAATCACACGAGTAATCATGCCAAAAATGAATATTCAGATACCGCCAAACCTTTCACCATTATCATATCAAAGTTTTCTTGAAGTCGGAATAAATGACTGGGGCGGAATATCACCTCTGACGCCAGACTATGTCAATCCCGAATTTTCATGGCCACAGATATCGTTTGTCGAGCAGAACACACAAAATGCAGGCTTTGAGCTAAAGGCCAGATTTCCAGTATATCCTGAGTTCATACCCATGGTAAATGGTGATTTGAGAAACAAAATGGATGCAATAATTGACGAGGAGGGCCTTGTGAGGCGGCAATACTGGAGATGAACACTGCAGACGGGCTGTTAAAAAACGCAGACCCATTAATTGCATCAGCACTCAACAGAGCATTAAGTGAAAAAGAGATCACATCGGATGAGGCGGTGTTACTGTATGGGGCAAAAAATCTTGATTTCCACCTCGTAGGGATGGTGGCAGATGAGCTACGAAGAAGACGCGTTGGCGACATTGTTACATTTGTCGTAAACCGCAACATCAATTTTACAAACGTCTGCATAAAGCAATGCGGCTTTTGCGCATTTAGTAGGGACTTTAGAGAGGAGGAAGGATACCTGCTGCCTACAGATGAGATAGTAAGACGCGCAAAGGAGGCTCATAGTCTTGGTGCCACCGAAGTCTGCATACAGGCAGGTCTACCACCAGACATGGACGGAGAACTCTATGAGAAGATCTGCAGGGCAATCAAGTCAGAGATTCCTGAAATTCACATACATGGATTTTCTCCAGAGGAGGTGTTGTACGGCGCAAACCGCTCACGACTTTCGATAAAAGAGTATCTTGTAAGACTCAAGGAGGCTGGAGTTAACACGCTTCCAGGAACTGCAGCTGAGATCTTGGATCAACGCATTCGCGACAAGATATCACCAGGTAGAATCTCAGTTGACGACTGGGTCAATGTCATCAAGACAGCCCACAGACTTGGCATAAACTCGACTGCCACCATAATGTTTGGTCATATTGAGACCCCAGAAGACAGAGTAAGACACATTGCCAAAATAAGAGAGATACAAAAGGAGACTGGCGGGTTTACAGAGTTTGTGCCGCTCAACTTCATCCACACAGATGCACCAATGTACAAGTACCAAACTCACGAAGGCATTAGGAATGGGGCCGGAGCAAATGAGGTTTTGCTAACACATGCCATCGCAAGAATAATGCTGAACAACCACATTAACAACATCCAGATGTCGTGGGTAAAGGAAGGGCCAAAGATGTCTCAAGTGCTCTTGATGTGGGGTGCCAACGACTTTGGCGGTACGCTGATCAACGAGAGCATTTCCACTTCTGCAGGCGCACAGCACGGCCAGCTCCTAAGGCCAAAGGACATCAGACATTTGACAAAAGAGATTGGCAGAATTCCGGCACAACGAACTACATCCTACAAGATAATCAAGACATATGATGACGATTCCGGCGAGGATAGACTTGACAGTGTGAACGATTCGTCAAGATTTGGCTCGTATTTTGAGCTTGTAAAGATCGACAAATACAGGTACAAAAATCCAAGGTCATCCTAGTTGTCAATCTGTGACGACATAGTATCCTACGCAAGAAGGGCCGGAGCAGACGAATGTGAAGCTGTGTTTTGCTCAAAACGTATCATTACAGTAAGAGTTACTGATTCAGAGATTGCAGAGGTAAAGGAGACGGAAGATGTTGGGGCAGGCACCAGAGTCATCTGTGGAAAAAGAATATCATCGTCACAATCAACCACACTTGATTCTGTCTATCTAGTTGATGCTGCTATTGGCGCATCGCATCGAGTTGCTAAAAGAGAATTCTGGAAATCATTTCCGGCAGATGGTGCAACATACCACCCAGTGGAAAAGACAAACGATACAGAACTGTGGCACATTGATGCCGTTTCTGCATCAGACATTGCACAGGAAATGATTAACTCGGCACTGCATCCAAAGGTAACGTCGATATCAGGCTCATTAAACATAGTGTGCGAAGAATTTGAGATAATGAATACATCTGGCCTTAAGAAAAACGAAAAAGCAACATACATTGCAGGCATCATAAATTGCGACGGTGGAGAACCGCAGGTAAGCGGTATTGGACAATCAAACTCCCGTACGCTAAATGATTTTAATGCACAATCAATCGGATTTGAGGCTGCAAGAATGTGTGTGGATTCGCAAAATCCTAGGCAGGCAGATCACGAGACAACATGCATAATTTTTGAGCCAATGGCAGTAGGCGAGATACTTACATTTGTTGTTGCGCCAAATTTTTCTCTAAAGACATATTCTGAGGGGCGCAGCTGCTTTTCCGAAAAGATTGGCTCCAATATTGCAGCAGACAAGTTCAACCTGACGGATTGGCCGCTTGCGGAAAACTCGCTAGGCGGAAGATCGTTTGACGATGAGGGATATCCAACAAAAAATACGCAGTTTGTAAAAGATGGAATATTTTGCAGCACTTACTCTGATTCATACAATGCCTTCAAGGAGGGCTTTCAGACATCAGGTAACGCGTGCAGGCTTGGCTCACCACTTGGACGCACACCAGAGCCGATTCCAACACATGCTCCGCATAACCTCACAGTTGAAGCTGGCAATACCAGCAGAGATGAGATCATAAAGGATACAAAGAACGGCCTCATAGTCAGTAGACTGTGGTACACGTATGCCGTAAATCCGATTCAGGGTGACTTTTCATGTACTGCAAGAAGCGGAATATGGAGCATCAGGAATGGAGAGATCGTACATCCAACAAAGCAAGTACGAATAATCCACAATTTGAAAAAGATGCTGCAGAACATAACTGCCATTGCCGACAACCAGAGGACAGTTCTGTCATGGGCGGCAAACCCAGTAACCGCGCCAACCATACGTTGTGATGGCATAACTATCAGCCCGATTTAGGTCAGATTTAAGTATGAATATACCGCAAAGCAGGCATGTGCGAAACTTTGGACGAAATACATGCAGCCCAGCTTGCCGCCGTCATAGCCAGAATGCGAAGGGAGTCAAAGGCGCAGCAGGCAATTTTGGTTACGACATAGTCGAAAAAAAGACAGTACGAGATCAACAAAATTTTAGGTAAGGTTAATAAGGTAATGTACCGTACCATACAGTACAATGAGGGCACGACTTACCTACCTTCCATTAGATATCGCAGAACAGTTTGGGGATTTTATAATATCACGCGATGAGCAGATTCTGGATGCAGTAAAGACGCGTGCCCGTGATTTTAGCATGTTATCACTTCTAAAACTGCTCTACCAGCTCAAGTACAGGCAGCTTACATTCACAGATCTTTACACAAACTCCAAGATCCGCATGAAGCGATCGTTCCTGAACTATCTTAACCTCTGTGTAGATTACAGGTTTGTCACAAAGCAGACGGTGGGATCAAACGTGTTTTATGCAATCACCGAACGCGGCCTGACGATGTTGGATTTGTTTATGCAAAAGAACACCCAATAATGATTCCCAAAAAAGTAATTAGCCGGATGGAAAACCAATTGTAGTGCGAAGAGGTTCTGACGATCATGTTCATGAGATAACAAAGACCAACTTCAAAAGCCCCATAGTGTTTGCAGGGTTTGTTGGTCCAGGTCTTGCAGGTCCGCTATCTGTCGGATACATGATTGAAAAGCTTGGAATGCAAGAGATCGGATATCTGCGCTCACAGTATCTGCCACCATCAACAGTATTCATACAAGGACGGCTGCGGCATCCGTTCAGGTTTTATTCCGATGCGGACGGTACGATCTGCGCAATAATATGCGAGGTCACACTTAGGATGGAAGGATTGTTCAACATAGCATCCACAATACTTGACTGGACTGAAAGCAAGGGAACACGGGAGTTTGTCATACTGGATGGCGTTGCAAGCGAAGAACACGACGGGAAGATATTCTGTGCCGCAGAAGAGGACCTATGCAGGATAATGCAGGACAAGGGAATCAGCATGATTTCTCAGGGGTTCATCACAGGAATACCAGGCAGCATACTCAATGAGTGCCTAGTACGCAAGATAAAGGCAATTACGCTCCTTGTAAGAGCAAGTCATACAAGTCCAGACCCTCTTGCAGCTGCGACTTTGATTGATGCTGTGAACAAGGTATACGGCACAGACATCAATACGGAGGATCTCAAAAAGGAAAAAGAGAGAATCGGTAATGAATTCAAGGAGCTGTCAGAAAAATACCGAGAACACAGAAAGGTCGACTCTGGAATGTACATGTAGAGTTTGCTCAAAATTTTTATGTAGACCAGAAAACACATCAGCGTGGTATCCACATACAAAGCAGCAGGAGTAGACATACAGAAGATAAAGAGAAGTCAGTCTGCCATAGGCAAGATAATCTCATCCACACATAAAGCGCAGAATGTAAAGACAGGATTTGGACATTATGCAGGACTAGTGGAGATTAATGGTGGAAAACTTCTTGCTACGCACACAGACGGGGTCGGCACAAAGGTAATGATTGCAAATTTGATGAAAAAATACGACACCATTGGCATAGATTGCGTTGCCATGAACGTTAATGATGTGATTTGTATTGGTGCAAAACCGATTTCGTTTGTAGACTATATTGCTGCAAACAGAAATGACGAGCGCATCTTTTCCCAGATTGCAAAAGGGCTTGCCGCAGGGGCAATCGAGTCCGACATGCCAATAGTTGGGGGCGAGACTGCGATTATGCCTGACCTTTTTTCGGAAAAGAAATTTGCATTTGATCTTGCCGGTATGGTTGCAGGTATTGTTGATAAAAGAAAGGTCGTTCTTGGAGACAGGATTGTGTCAGGCGATGCAATAGTTGGAATAGAGAGCAGTGGCATACACTCCAACGGCTACACACTTGCAAGAAAGATGCTGCTCAAAAAATACTCCATTGGAGATAAGATAAGAGGCATAGGCAGCATCGGCAATGCATTGCTAACCCCAACTAGGATATACGTCAGAGCGGTTCTTGAGGTTGCGTCAAGATGCCAAGTACACGGCCTTGCCAACATCACAGGCGGCTCGTTTACCAAGCTGTTACGGCTCAAGCAGGCAGGATTTGTTCTTGATGCCATGCCAGAGCCACCAAAGATAATGCAGTTGATTGAGGAGTTGGGCGTAAAGGAAGAAGAGATGTACAAGACGTTCAACATGGGCGTCGGCTTTTGCGTTGTTTTACCAAAGAATCAGGTGGAAAAGGTCATAGACATTTGCAAAAAGCACGATCTGCAGGCACAACAGGTAGGTCAT
This sequence comes from Candidatus Nitrosotenuis sp., assembly GCA_038869175.1. GTDB lineage: Archaea > Thermoproteota > Nitrososphaeria > Nitrososphaerales > Nitrosopumilaceae > Nitrosotenuis. The sequence continues at coordinate 5,836 of JAWCRP010000024.1, forward strand.
ATTACAAGCAGACGTGGTGTTTTTGTGAAATCAAAAAAGATAGCATAAATTTGAAAATAGCATCAAGCCCATGAAATCATTTTTAATCACCTGATTTGCAAGGATTCAGAGAGGGGAAATTTGGCAGCAGAATCACATTTCATCCAGGTGGTAATTAGTGTATGTGTACTGTTGTTTGCTGCAAAACTGTTTGCCGAGATATTTGTTAGACTCAAGCTTCCAATAGTGCTTGGCGAACTGCTTGCAGGTATGGCCGTCGGACCGTTTGCCATAGGTTCACTGCTCACCATCGAAGGCGACTCACTTGTAAGTCTGAGCAACGAAGTAAAGATACTTGGCGAGATCGGAGCAATTGTTATTCTATTCATGGCCGGCCTTGAGATGACGCCAAGAGAGTTTGTCAGGGGCGGGAAGGCATCCTTCACGGTCGGCACACTTGGAGTTGTGGTACCGTTTTTTGTCGGATTTTTGGTTTTTCAGTTTTTCGGTTTTGATGCATTTCAGGCAATGCTTGTTGCTACGGCACTCACTGCCACAAGTATTGCAATATCGGTCCAGGTGTTAAGCGAGTTTGGCAAGCTCAAGACCACAGAGGCCCGCCTCATCATAGGCGCCGCAGTAGTTGACGACATACTTGCCATAGCAGTACTGTCGATAGTCACATCGTTTGGAGGCGTAGCGGATCTGTCAATAGATGTAATTGAGGTAACATATACGATATTCAAGGTACTTGCATTCTTTGCTGTCATGGCAGTTGTGGCAATATTTGTGATTCCAAAAATAGCAGGCTCCAGATTGTGGAAGGCGGGAGGTAGTGTCGAAGGAATTGTGACTGCGGCCTTTTTTGGGGCCGCCGGAATTGCAGCGTCGATTGGACTCTCTCCCATACTAGGCTCGTTTGTTGTAGGCATGGCACTTGCATCAAGCAAGGTCTTTGATAGGGTCGAACACTATATCAGCAAGCTAGGGCTCATCTTTGCACCACTTTTCTTTGCAATCATCGGGGCGCAAGTAGACTTTAGGGGCCTGAATGCAGAGATATTGATGGTAGGTGCAGTAATAATTGGCGTGGCAATAACTACAAAGCTACTAGGCTGTGGATTGCCAGCATGGTTGTTTCTTAGAAACGGGGCGCAGGCAAGAAAGGTCGGAGTAGCAATGATTTCAAGAGGAGAAGTCGGCCTGATCGTGGCAGGCGTCGGAATATCAAGTGGAGTTCTTGCACAAAACGTCTACACCATGATAGTAATCATGGTTGCAGTGACAACGATCATCACGCCGATTTGGCTGAAGATAGAATATCGCAAAGAGACAAAGGCAAATCCAGCTTGATGCAAATCCACGGATCTACAGCTAGTGAAAAATATTAAATTAGACCGATAAAGTCGAGCATTAAATGGCTGAGGATTTTATAGACATGTGTCCGGTTTGCAAGAAGGGCGTTCCGAAGGCAAGTATGGTCTACCAGAAGGGCAAAGTCTTCCATCCTCAGTGTTTTGAACAACATGGGAGCTCGTTCCAAGTACCAGATCCGGAGCTCAGCCAGATCTCTGCAAGAACAAAGATAGACCTAGTCCAGCTCAAAAACTTAAAATCTATAGCAGATTTGGAAAAACAACAGGCCAAGACTGCACGAAAGACTCGAAAAAAATCAAAAAGGCCAAAGACTAGAAGGTCAAAGTCAAAAAAACCATCCAAGAAAAAGACAGTAAGGAAGACAGCAAGGAAGACAAAGAGGCCAAAGACTAGAAAAAGAAAGGCCCAGAAAACATCAAAAAAACGCAGACGTAGATAGCCGTTGAAGGAATTTAAGACCACATACGCATCAAACCACATTGCAAAATCCCACTTTTGTCCAAGCGTGTTCTGAGATATCTGAGACCTTACTTGCAATAAAGGCACCTACAAAGAACCAGGTCAAAGCTCAAATCAAGAAAATATGCACAAAATATTCGCTTGAGCGAATACCAAGAAATTATGAGATACTTGCAACGGTAAATGGAGACAGGTATATGCACCTAAAGAGAATCCTGATAAAAAAACCAATCAAGACGGCATCAGGTGTTGCAGTAATTGCACTCATGCCGATGCCGTATGCATGCCCACATGGAAGATGCACTTACTGTCCAGGAGGAGTAGAATTCAACTCACCTAATAGCTATACTGGAAATGAACCATCCACAATCAATGCAATTGAAAATGAGTATGATGCAAAAAAACAAATTTTAACAAAGATAGAAAAGCTGGTAGCATACGGACATGACCCCACAAAGATGGAGCTTGTCATAGTGGGCGGAACGTTTCTTTTCATGCCAGCAGAATATCAGCGAAATTTCATAAAATCATGCTATGATGCACTGAATGGATTTGATTCTGATGATCTTGAGAGTGCCAAGATTGCAAACGAGACAGCACAGATACGAAGTGTCGGATTCACAATAGAAACAAAGCCGGACTATTGCAAAAAAGAGCATGTCAACATGATGTTAGAGTACGGAGTGACACGAGTTGAAATTGGAGTGCAGAGTCTGCAGGAAAGAGTCTACAAAATAGTAAATCGCGGCCACACATACCATGACGTTCTAGAGTCGTTCCAAGTCTCAAAGGATGCAGGATACAAGATAGTAGCTCACATGATGCCAGGACTTCCCACCATGACTCCAGATGAAGACATTGCCGATTTTAAGAGATTATTTGAGGATGAATCTCTAAGACCAGATATGCTAAAGATATATCCGTCACTTGTAATTCCCAACACACCGCTGTACAGCCAGTATAAGAATGGCAAGTACACGCCGTACTCTGATGATGAGATGATCAAAGTTCTTACAGAGGCAAAAAAGGTTGTACCTAGATGGGTGCGCATCATGAGGGTGCAGCGCGAGATATCATCATCTGAGATAATTGCAGGGCCAAAATCAGGCAACCTAAGACAGATTGTGCATCAGAATTTGGAAAGGCAGGGACTAAGATGCAGATGCATTAGGTGCCGGGAAATAGGCATAGAGCCGCAAAGACAGGTCAGTATGAACAGAACCGACTATAGGTCGTCTGGCGGCGATGAGGTGTTCTTATCATATGATGATGCAGACGATAGGATTTACGGATTTTTAAGACTACGAAATCCCAACAGGCCGCATCGCAAAGAGATGGAAGGCAGATGCTGCATAGTAAGGGAGCTTCACGTATACGGCAAGCCGCTAAAAATAGGCGAGCGTGAAGAGGGCCAAGTGCAACACTCAGGACTTGGCAGGGGCCTGATGGGTGAGGCAGAAAGGATATCAAAGGAGGAGTTTGATGCAAAAAAGATCCTTGTCATATCGGCAGTCGGCACAAGAGAGTATTATAGAAAGCTTGGATACCGTCTTGATGGTCCATATATGGTAAAATCACTGGTGTAGTAAATGTCAGAGGACGACGAGAAGATAATCATAGGGAGGGGAACTTGGATAGACAAGCTTGCCCACGAAATGCTGGCAAGAGAAAAACAGATTGGCAGAGATACCTCGCTTTTGAGGGTAGAGTCAGGACTTGGTGCATCTGGAATACCACACATTGGAAGTCTTGGAGATGCAGTAAGGGCGTTTGGAGTAAAGCTTGCACTTGAGGACATGGGATACAAGTCGGAGCTGATAGCGTACTCTGATGATCTTGATGGGCTGCGAAAGATTCCAGACGGCCTGCCAAGCTGGCTTGAGGAACATCTTGGAAAACCAGTCTCTCTGATACCAGACCCATTTGGGACGCACGACTCTTATGGAATGCACATGAGTGGAATTCTTCTTGAAGGGCTTGACAAACTTGGAATCAAATACAGATTCCAGCGTGCGTACGATACTTACCGACAAGGGCTGTTAAAAGATCAGATTCACACCATACTGACAAATTCAGAAAAAATCGGCAGGCAGATAGAGGAGATGGTGGGTCAGGAAAAATACAAAAAGTTTCTTCCATATTATCCGGTTTGCGCAAAATGCAACAGATTGTACACGGCCCAGTCATACGAATACGACGAGCGGCGAATGGTTGTAAAATACAGATGTCTTGATGCTGAGATTGGCTCAAAGATACTCAAAGGATGCGGTCATGAGGGAGAGGCAGACATTACAAAGGATCTTGGAAAGCTTGCATGGAAGGTGGAATTTGCTGCACGATGGAAGGCGTTTGACATAAGATTTGAGGCTTATGGAAAGGACATCATGGATTCCGTCAAGGTAAATGACTGGGTATCAGATGAGATATTCAAGTATCCTCATCCACACCATGTAAAATACGAAATGTTTCTTGACAAGGGCGGAAAAAAGATCTCAAAGTCTGCAGGAAACGTTGTCACATCACAGAAATGGTTCAGATATGGAACTCCAAAATCCATGCTGCTTTTATTATACAAGAGAATCACAGGTGCACGTGAGTTGGGATTTGAGGACATACCAGCTCTTATGGAAGAATACAATGAGCTTGAGGACATTTACTTTGGCAAGATAAAGATAGACAACGAGGCAAAGCTGGCAAAGACCCGAGGACTGTACGAGTACGTGAACCTATTAAATCCTCCCAAGACTGCGCCAACCCACGTTAACTTTAGGCTTCTCATAGAACTTTGTCGCATCTTCAAAGAGGATAGACAAAATTTGGTCATAAAGAAGCTGCTCGATTATGGGGCGATAAAAAACGCAGAGCCGCACATTACAGATCTGATAGAGCTTGCAGGGAATTATGCGGACGACTTTGAGGAGCAAGAGGCAATTAACGTAGAGATTGATGAGGCAACAAAGAGGGCCCTAAGACAACTGGTCAGCATACTTGATGCCGAAAACGAGCCAGAGGATCTGCAAAATACAATCTACAACATATCAAAGGAAAACAACATAGCACCAAAAGAATTCTTCATGACATTATACAGAATAATACTTGGGGCAAACCGCGGGCCAAAGATAGGGCCATTTATAGTAGACATTGGGCGCAAGAAGGTAGCGCAGACAATAGGCAGGCACATCTAGCATGGCTCACAATGAACACAATAAGCCAAGAAAGAGCGGGGCTTATTTTTTGATAATACTTGGAGCCTTGTTATTCATGATAGCGCCCACGTTTTTTCTTGATACACCACAAACCGGACTGATAGTGATTGTGCTCGGCTTTATAGTAGGTGGGTTCGGATTCTACTTACGATTCATAAAAAAATGAATAGAGGTAGCAGTTTCATCATAATAGGGAGTTGTACAGATGGGGCTTTTTAGACGCAAAAAGAACACGGATGATTTGGAGCCAAATGTGCCTGCAGATGAGCTGCCTGATACGCCAAAGGTAAAGACTCCAGAGGAGATTCAAAAGGAACAGATTACAAACGAGATTGCATTTTTGGAAGAAGAACTGAGGATAAAGTCGGAGCACTTGCAGTCCGTCTCAGACAAGCTTGCTCTTGTGAAAAAGGAATACGACGAGGTGGTGGGCAGTCTGATGAGTGCTAAAAAGGAGATAAAGGAAAGAAAAACAGAGATTGATGATCTTAGAAGCCAACACCAGCAGGCAGTGCAGCAGATCAGACAGACAAAGGCCGAGATCGAGTCGGTAAGAAAAGAGTACGAAAGCAAATCTGCATCGCTTGCAGAGGTCGGCAAGGCAAAAGATGATGCAGAGCGCGCAAAAAAAGAGTATGAAAAGATAAAGTCGGAGCTTGAAGAGTTGAGTGCACAGCTGGAATCTGTAAAAAAAGCCTACGAGGAAGGCAAAAAGGCACAAGAGATGGCAAGCCAATCACTACAAAAGACAACATCGGAGCTTGAAGAAGTAAAAAGACAGACCGAAGAGCTAATTGCGCAAAAAGACGAGATAGTAAGAGAGTCAGAGGCAAGGAAAAAGGAAATAGAGCTGGCAAAGAAGGAGCTAAAGTTCATCGAGTCCCAGATGGCAAATGTTGGGGAAAGAACGGCCCCAAAGAACGTGGTTGCTGCGGCAAGCTCCGTAGTATCATCACTTAACAGCAAACTACTGGCAACACAAAAAGAGTTAGAGATTGTCAAGGCAGCACTTCAAAGAGAAAGAGAGGAGCACCTGGAGACCAAAAAGAAGATTGCACAAGATAGGTAGCCAAACAGTAAATGACGGTATTTTTATCTGGCGGTGTGGAATTAGATTGTTGTCAAAGTTACAGTCGGTCGGTAGGGCGCTCGTTTTCGTACTAGTTGGCATTGTCACCATAACTGTTGGTTTTTTTATGCTCAGGGGTACTATGAACATGTGGAATAGATCCAAAAAGACGGATGAAGACAAATCCTAAATTATTAATCATTGAGAATAACGGCATGCTAGCAGATTCTTCCATAAGAAGATCACTTGATGAATACATACGCCGCAGAATCATGGAGATCCCAGATGAGATAAGGCAGGCTCACATGCGGACAAAGCAGGCATGGAAGTGTGATCATGAAGTGGATTTTTTGTATGGATATTTCGTAGGAAGGATTGAAGAAGGTGTCATGCGTTATTTGCTAAAGGCAACCAAGACATCACTTGGCACATATTCCGACCCGTTTGAGATACGGGCGGTCATAGAATCACACAAAAATGAGATCATCAAAGCTGTGAAATCATCGATTAACATCAAGTAGAAATATTGCGGACTGTTACGTAATGTATGGTAGGTCCAAAGGATGGCGGGTTCGGATTTGGCCAGTCAAGGAAATACACAAACGTGGAAAACCTGGAACAGATATGCGTTCAGTGTCAGGCAGGCGCACATGGAAAATGTCTTGCAAAATCAAATGAGGTTGCAAATTGCGAGTGTGAGCGCTGCATAGAATTCGGCTGAATTTATTGTTCTTGTTGTGGCTTTATCTTTTTGAAGTTACTATACAGTAAAACATCATATGCTATCTTTATTGCGCCGCCAAGTATGAACGGAGCTGAAAGCAACAACGACTGGATTAGTGCACCTGCAATTGAGGGGCTTATTGCCTGCGTGATATTTCTTGATGTGTTTGTGATTCCAGCTGCGGCGATTCGCTCGT
>JAWCRP010000025.1:0-11769 GCA_038869175.1 Candidatus Nitrosotenuis sp.
GCAGATGTAAAAACACTAGAGACAAAATATGACGATGAGATGGGAGACTGGTATGTTGCACTTGGATTTGGCGACAAGCGCGCAGTTGTAAGGATGGATTCTGTGCACGCAACTATTCTTGAGATAAACGAGATTTAGATCATTTTTTGAACTGTACGTTTGGAGCTTCCGGGGTCGGTATTACTATCAGTCCGCCATCTCTTAGCTGCCCGATTAATTGAATGACCTCTTTTTCCACCTGGTTTCGCTGCAGTCCTGTCTTTTGCGCAAAAATATCAACAAGCTCTGTTATTTTGCGCTTGCCGTTGCACGACTTCCAAAAGTCAACTATTGCCTGGTTTACCATAAAGCCCTGGTTGTGTTCGTTTGCAAGAACGAGTCCGCCATCTTCCTGCTGTACAAGAGATCCCACACCCTGCGGCAGGGCCGTCTCATAGTCTATTGGGGCTGGGCTTCCAGAAGAGGCAAACGACTTGAGCTTGGCTCTTGCAGCCTCTGACATTTTGTCCAAGGTCCATGGAGGATCCCATACTATATCCACTTTGACGTTGTTTACGCCGGGAACCTTTTTTGCGTATCTTGTCACATCCGTAACCAGCGTCTGATGAAGAGGGCATCCTTGCGTAGTCATTGTCATCTTGATGTGCACATCGTTTGATTCTGTGATGTCGATTCCGTAGACTAGCCCCATCTCCACTATGTTTAGTGGGATTTCCGGATCCATGCATTTTGTAAGGGACTCTCGTATTTGCTCTGCGGTTACGGACGACATGTTTTCTGTGGTTTTAAAAATAAATAAAAACTTTCTATTTGTTAGCTGAAAATAACTTTTTGATTGATTCCTCATATGGTGCGGTTGCAACGCCTGCCTCCGTGATTATACCAGAGATGAGTTCGGGTGGAGTCATATCAAATGCCGGATTTATCACGCCGATTCCATCCGGTGCGGTCTTTTTGTCGCCTATTTGCGTCACCTCAGCTGCCTTTCTTTGCTCTATTACTACATCCTCCGGATTGCTTTTCAGATCAAAAGTTGAGAGAGGTGCTGCCACATAGAAGGGGATTCCGTGCTGTTTTGCCATGAGTGCTACCTGGTAGGTTCCAATTTTGTTGTAGACGTGTCCTGTTCTGAGCACTCTGTCTGCGCCCACCACCACCTTGTTTACCAGTTTGTTTGCCATCGTATATCCTACTGCAGTATCTGGAATGAGGCTTACATCAAATCCGTCATGTTTTAGCTCAAATGCTGTCAGCCTTGAGCCCTGCTGTACCGGCCTTGTCTCAGTTGCTATCACCTTGACATTCTTTCCGCTCTCTTTTGTTGCGCGGATTACGCCAAGCGCAGTCCCATACGCTACTGTAGCCAAGGAACCTGCATTGCAGTGGGTCATTATGGTATCGTTATTATCGAAAAGTTTTGAGCCGTGCTTTCCCATAGTCATGTTGATTTTAATGTCATCTTCTGCCATCTGTTTTGCTGTGGCAATTATTGATTCTCTGATTTGAGCAGGATTTGTTCCCTGCCTTGCTACTTCCATTATCCTTTCAAGGCCCCATGCAAGGTTGACTGCAGTGGGTCTTGTCTCAAAGAGGATTTTTCTTGCCGTCTCAAGGTCGGATATTAGTTGGTCTTTTGTTGTTGCCTTGCTTTGCAGGGCTGCAAGTGCAAGTCCGAATGCGCCGGAAACGCCGATTGCTGGGGCGCCACGTACGATAAGTGTCTTTATGGCGTGTGCAACATCCTTGTAATCGGTATATTTTACGTAAATCAACTCGTTTGGTAGTTTGGTTTGATCAACCATTACTACAGAATTATCTTTCCATTCTACAGTACGAATACTTGCAACAGAATTATTTGTCATGTTATGTTTTTGTCATAATCTATCTTATAATCGCTAAGATCAATGTTTGTGTTGTTTTATAGGATCACACACAAAACAGAATATTAGTCAATATCATATACTAGGTAAGATTGTTTTAGTCATGATGAGAATTTGTGTTACAGGTGGGGCCGGTTTTATTGGAAGACATCTTGTTAATTTGTTGCTAAACAAAGGTCATTATGTCACAATATTTGACAATTTCTCTAATTCTAAAATGGAGTTTGTTGCACCTTTGATGAAACGGGGAGTAAACGTTATTGAGGGCGACATTACGGAAAAGAACGACATTGAACACAGTATAGCAGGAAGCGATGTTGTAGTACATCTTGCTGCAAAGATTTCGGTTTCAGAATCAATGAACAAACCATTGGAAACAACCAAAGTTAATGTGGATGGCACTATGAATATTCTGGATGGATGTAAAAAATATGGTGTAAAAAACATCATACTAGTTTCATCTGCTGCAGTATACGGTAACACAGACTCACCGACTACCATATTGACTGAACAATCCAATACAAATCCAATATCACCATATGGGAAGGACAAACTCCTGATGGAACAGAATGTTAAGTTATTTTTAGAAGCCCATAAAATGAATTGTATAATCTTTCGAGTTTTTAATGTCTATGGTGAGGGTCAGTCCAGCGAATATGCAGGAGTAATAACAAAATTTGCAGATAAAATTCTAAGAGACGAACCACTCGTTATATATGGCGACGGCAAACAGACGCGGGATTTTGTTGCAGTCGAAGATGTTGTATCTATTATCGATGCTGCAATATCAGTTTCAGGCAAGTATGGACGGATCTATAACATAGGATACGGGAAAAGTACAACAATAGAGAATCTTGCAAAGCTAATGTTGAATATCACAAGAAAAAATCTTGATATAAAATTTGTTAAACAACAAGAAGGCGAAATCAGATACAGTCAGACATCTATACAACGAGCTACAAATGAGCTTATGTATTTACCAAAGATCAGACTTGAAGATGGAATCAAGAAATTTCTCTACAAACGTGGATTATCAGTCAAAACCTCATAATAACACATTTGAATGTGAACAAGTTATCTAGTACCAATTGTAAGAATTGACACATCTTTAAGATTATCTTGTTGTAGGACGTTACGCCCATCAAAGATTGTCAAAGGTTTTTTGGCGTTTGTAAGGGATTTGTCCGTTAATGTTTTGTAGATATTATGATCGGTAGAAACAAAAATCAATGATGCGTCTTTTGTTGCTTTTTGTAAGTCATCTGTCAACTCTACATTTTTTGGCAGATTATCATCGGATTTAATGAATGGATCATGTACTACGACTTTAAATTTTTTCTTTAAGAATTCATCTACGACAGTATATGTAGGCGATAACCTAGAGTCAGTCACCTCACCTCTAAATCCCAGTCCCAGTATAGTTATCTTAATACCAGGAATGATACGTGTATTTTTCGACAATAGTGTTAATGCATCATTAACACATTTTTTTGGCATAAAGTCGTTTATTGCTCTTGCAAACTTTAGCATTTTTAGATTGAGCCCCATCTTATCAGCTGCTTCTATTACAAATCTTGGATATACTGGTATACAAAGTCCACCGACACCAGTACCAGGATAATGTAGATGACAGAATGGTTGAGAGTTAGCTCCTTTCCTTGCTTCCCAATAGTTTACACCAACTTTTTCACAATAATTAGCAAGTTCATTAGCTAAGGCAATGTTAACATCTCTATATACTCCTTCAAACAATTTTTCTGCTTCAGCATTAGCAAGTGTTGACATGGACAAGACGCCTCTTTTTGCTATTATTTTGAGTAATTCCTCGGCAAATCGTAGGCTTTTTTTGCCAGCTCCAGATACTATTGCGGGATAGTTCTCCTCTATATCCTGAAGTGCTCTACCTTCAAAAATTCTTTCTGGATTGTAAACGAAATAAAAATCTCTTTCTACTTTTAGCTTGCTAAATTTTTCAAGCATAGGTATTGCTACTCTTTCCGAAGTACCAGGAGGGATAGAAGGACAAACTATTACTGCATCACCTTTCTTAAGACCAAGACCTATATCCTTGATAACTGACTTTAATGCAGAAAGTTCTATTTTGTTTTTGTTTAGTGCTACTGGGACTGCGATTATTTTGATCCTCGAATTTTTTGAAGCGCTTATACCATCTGAAGTGATTTGAAAGTTGTTCTCTTTGAGTGCTTTTGTGAATACTTGTGAGACAAAAGGTTCTTTCGCATGCGATGCACCTGACTTGATTGCACTTAACAGCTTTTCTGAGATGTCAACCCCAATAACTTTAGAGCCAGCCCGCAACCATGCCGCAGCAATTGGACCACCTACATTGCCAAGACCATATACAGATATGATCAATTTCTTATTTGTAATGAGAGATTTCAAATTTTTAGAATTAGACATTTAACTGAGTTAGGTTTACTACTAATTTAATTGTGTGATGTTTTAGTATTTTATAAAACAAAACTATTAGTTTTTATGGACAGATCCTCATAACACACCGTTGCAAGATTTAAAAAAGATATTTCTTATGAGACCTGATATTAGTGATGACGAATACGTTGCAGTAAAACGAGTTTTGGATTCGGCATATTTAACAGAGGGACCAGTTACACAAGAGTTTGAGAAAATTGTGGCAACCTATGTAGAAACAAAACATGCATCCGCAATGACATCCTGCACTACTGCGTTGCATGCTGTTTTAGAAGCAGTTGGAGTAAGAGATAAAGAAGTCATAGTACCAGATTACACCTATCCTGCAACTGCTGAAGCAGTAATACTTGCTGGAGGAAAACCAGTTTTAGTTGATGTTGATATCAATAGCATGAATGTGACAACGGAGATTCTTGAGAACGCTTATGATGAGAAGATGAATGTGTTTATACCAGTATCTTGGGGCGGCGTTCCATTAGAGCCAGGGGTATACAAAACTGGTAAAAAGCTAGGTCTCTTCAATCTAGAAGATGCTGCGTGTAGCCTCGGAAGTATGATTGGTGACGATCATGTAGGCAAGTTAGCTGATGCTACGTGTTTTAGCTTTCATCCAAGAAAGGTGATCACTACTGGTGAAGGCGGAATGGTGACAACAGATAATGATGAGATAGCGGAAAAATGCAATGCATTCAAACATTTTGGAATGAACAATGGGAGGTTTATGACTATTGGAACAAACTACAAGCTATCAAATATTTTGAGTGCAATAGGAATAGAGCAAATGAAGAAAATTGAAAAGATAGTAAAAGAAAGAATTGAGAAGGCAAAGATATACAATGAACTACTTGAGAAGATTCCTAGAATAAGACCAGCTTATTCCAAAAAGGGTACACGACAGACATATCAATCATACACATGTTATGTTGAGAAAGAAGGTATGAGAGACATGTTAAGAAACAAGTTAGCGGAAAATAATATAGAGAGTCAGATAGGCACATATGCGTTGCATCTAGAACCAGCGTATGCAAATATGAAAAAAGTTGGAGATCTAAGAAATTCTGAATTACTGTTTAGAAATGCATTAACCCTGCCCCTACATAATCAATTGACAGTGGAAGATCAAGAACGAATTTGCAATATAATAAAAAGCAGTATCTAAAATTTGAATTATGAAAAAGGCTATTCATGACGCGATTTTAGAACACTATACAGAATTATACTATAAACATGGAGTCCATCCTGCGGCCATAGGATGGCCAAAAGGTAGACAAAACATAAGATTTCAAGTAATGACCGAGATCGGTAATATGAAAAACAGTAAGATTCTTGATGTTGGTTGTGGTTTTGGTGATCTACTTTCTTTTTTTAAGTTTAAAAAAATTCGTGTTAACTATACAGGTGTTGACATAAATCCAATATTTGTCAAAATAGCAAAACAGAGACATCCGAAAGCAATCTTTCAAGTCAGAGATATTGAAAAGGAAAGATTTCGCGATAAATTTGATTGGGTATTTGCTGTTGGAACTACCAATATGGCTGGTTCTCATGAATATATAACCAATTTATTAACCGAGATGCTACGTATTGCAAAAAAGGGAGTAGCCATGGATTTTATGAGTACCTATGTTGATTTTAAGAGACCAAAGAGTTTTCATGCATCACCAGAACGTGTTTTTCAGATAGGAAAAAAGCTATCGAAAAGGGTTGTGGTCAGACACGACTATTTACCTTTCGAGTTTTGTATCTACATATACAAGAATGATATATTAATGGAAAACCAGACATTCGTGGATTTTCCAGTTAGTTAATTCAGGATAGCATAACCAAATCCGGTTTTTCCATACTGGTTACCTGTATAGAGCATGTATTTTCTATTATTGTGAACAAATATGTTGGTATGTTCTATCATTTCTGAATCCCAACCTGATTCTGAAACATCTATGCCAGCTTCATCGTCTTTTCGTTCCCAATGCAAGCCATCTTCTGACTCAGCATATCCAATGCGATATTTCCCTGTTGAGTAAGAATACCACATTTTATACAGATTATTGTCTTTGAGTACACTAGCACGTCCTATTGCAAACTCTCCTATATGTTTAAAATCAATTGCAACAATTCCTGTTCTGTTCCAATTTATTCCATCTGACGATTCAGCATACCGGATATGGTATGGTGCTCTTAGTTTATCATTATGCATTTCCCATCTAAGTGCAGAAACATACCACATCTTCCATTTATTATCATCAAAAATCACTGTAGGTGATGAAACAAGATAAGGATCTATTGGATTCCTATCAAGAATTGGCCCATTACTATATTTTGTGAATGTTTCGCCACCATCATTACTGATTGCCAGTCCTATAGACCAGCGGAATGGGACAGTTACTCCGACATTCCAGCCTATATAATAAAGATATTTTTTTCCTTTGTGACTCACTATGCACGATCCCATAACACCATTCTCATCAAAGGAGCCAAGGCTTCCTACAGATAAGACTGGATGATTGCTTAGCTTGAGAATTTGTTTAGGATTATTAATATCAATTTCCAAGTATCCAATGGACGAACGGTTATTAGAATCTCTTGTGCTAAAATAAATTCTATATTCATTATCAGATATCTTGTCTGCAAATGGTAGTGATGCATGAGTCTTCATCCATTCATAATTATTATCTGCACAAAATATCACGCCTTTTTTTTCCCACATTACATCTAATTGAGTTTAGAGGTGTTTTAACATATCACTTGTGATCGGCAACATTTTTGCTTTTTCCGATGTATAAACTCCTTTTTCTTGTGTATTTTCTAAAATTAAAGAACCTGCTCCTATTACACATTCGGGTGCAATAGTAATGCCATCCCTAATAGTTGAATTGACTCCAAGAAAGCAATATGGACCAATAGTCACATTTCCAGAAACTACTACATGTGAAGTAATAAAGCAATGATCGCCTATAATGGAATGGTGTCCTATATGGTTACCACTCCACATTATGACGTCATTTCCGATTTTAACGAATGGTTGGATCACTACATTTTCAAAAATAAAACAGTTCTCACCAATGTCTAGCTCACTCCATTTTGTTACTTTAGAATTAACATATGTTAGAAGTTCATATCCCTTTTGTTTAGCTTCAGAACAAATTTGTGCTCTCACTCTATTCATTTTCAGATATCCAACTGCAACAAACATTATGAATTCTGTTGGTGGATATACAGATTCCACACTTTCAAAAGGAGTTACTGGCAAGCCAAAGATCTCGTTATCTTTTATAGCCCACTCATTAGCGGTAAATGCCGCAACTTGGTATGGACTATCATGTGTTAGATAAAAATGGACAACTTTGGCAAAATCTCCAGTTCCAAAAATGATTACTTTTTTCATGTTCTTTAGTTATAGATCGGATTTATTAGCTTACTTAAGAAAATTCTATCAAGAGTTACGAATTGTCTCGTATGGGAATACATAGAAAAATGGATATTGTTTTATAATTTCATTCAAACCAATTTCTTTTGCACGTGAAATGTTACCATATATGTAATATGCATATGGAAAATCCATCGCAGCCCACCCACGTTTATAAAGATATAATTCCGGTTGGTTTTTCCAAGTTCCACCAAAATTATAAAATGACGATTTTCTGTTGATTGCTTCTTTAATGGATTCCCAAATTAAAAGACTTGTAGCTTGTAGATTTTTAAATTCCACGTTATAAGCAGGCATGTAATATTCGGTAAATTGTCCATAGTAAAAAACTAACAAGTAAGCAATATCCAAATCATTTAATGATGCAGCAAAAATCTCATAATCCTTACCATAAACAAAGTTATCTTTTAATGATTGAAAAAATTCCGGTGGTTTTGGTTTACCATTTTTAGATTCCATGTCTAGCTTATGCATATTATAGAAATCAGAAAAGTCTTTTTCGTTTGGTTTTAGTTTTCTAGAGTTAACCTTGCATTTCATGCTTTTCCTTACTGCACGTCTAACACGTTGTTCAAAGTTTTCCCAAAGTGTTGTTATCTGCTTTCCATCCAAAACGAGGCATTGTACCAATCTGTTTTCTTTTATCGTATGTTCATAATATTTTTGATACAGCTCGCTTTTATTAGTAAAGGGATTTGTTATTATTGTGGAAGATAGAACATCATTTTCTTTGTTATAATCATTCATTGCTGTAAGTATATTTTTTTCTGCTTCAATATTGATTGCTACAGAGCCTCCATAGCTGCCAAAAAATGGAAGGGAGTTGATTACTTCGCCGCCAGTAGATTTTTTAGTGAAAAATGGCATAACGGCCACAATATCTTGTTCATTTTTTGTAACAATAAATTTAGGTTTTATTTGAAGAATTTGTTGAAGAAAAATTAGATGTTTTATAGAATGATAAAATGTTGATTGCTGATTGTTGATTATAAAATTTTCATATGTAATGTAGTCAAGTTTGTCCACGATTTCTGTGATCATTGAGATCCTGTTTATCTAGTTGGATTTGTACCATTCCACTGTTTTGCTTATGCCTTCAGATAATGACGTATTTGGTTTTGAGGCAAACATCCTTTCAAGTAATGTTGTATCTGCGACAAAATT
Source organism: Candidatus Nitrosotenuis sp. (assembly GCA_038869175.1). Taxonomy (GTDB): domain Archaea; phylum Thermoproteota; class Nitrososphaeria; order Nitrososphaerales; family Nitrosopumilaceae; genus Nitrosotenuis. The sequence continues at coordinate 8,923 of JAWCRP010000025.1, forward strand.
ACTGATTTCACCAGGTCTTTCTGGTTTAAATTCTATTACAGGTTTAATGTTCATGTTTATAGAAATCTGATTTATTACATCAAGTATAGATGAACCAACACCAGTTCCCATATTCAGAGTCAAATTGTCTGCAATATTTGATGAAATTACCTTATCAAAAAATGGTGACACATCCTCAATATACACGTAATCTCTGATCTGATCACCTTTACCAAAAACGGTGATTGGTTCATTTTTTTTCATTTTGAATATTATGCTCGGTATGATACCATGTAGTTGATGCGGCCCGTATATGTTAAAAAATCTGAATATTACAAAATTTAATCCATATAGCTCTTTGTAGATTCTCAAATAGTGTTCTGAAGCAAGTTTAGTTACGCCATAAGGTGTCTTTGGCTCAGCTGGATGATTTTCCGGTACTGGGTTTTGGTTAGCAGAACCAATCATTGATGAGGCAGATGGGAATATGATTTTCTTAATATCATTAACTCTGGCTGCTTCCAAGATATTCAGCAAACCCATTATGTTAATTTGAGCATTTTCAACTATTTGATCAAGAGAGGCAGCTAGATTATGTGCTACAAGGTCGATAACTACTTCACAATCCTTTAGAACGGATTTTAGCTCGGTAATATTTCTAACATCACATTTAACATAGTGTTTGTTGTTTGAATCACAGATATCAGAGGGGATTAAATCGTATTTTGATTGTAGATGTTGTATTAAGTTTTTTCCTACAAAACCTTCAGAACCCAATATAACAACTTTCAATTAGTTAAGTGATCGGCTAGCGTAATAAAAGGTTGTTTCTGACAGATTGAAAAATTCAGAATGATATGGTCTGATGAAGACTTCATTGTAGATAACATAACAAATCATAATAATGTAAACATATATGAGAACACCAAAATAGGAAATAATGCATATGTTTCAATGAGTGCGATACTGTGTGACAGAGTATGTATTAATGAAGGTGAAGGTTATTACAACTAACGAATTAATTATGATAAGAAAGCAATAATAATATGTTTCAAATTTGTTTGATAATTGGATGTTAAGCTAAATAAAAAATTAATAAGAAATTTTTTAACAATGCGATTTAATCCAGAAGACGTACCATCATTACAATTAGCAAAACCAATCGATCTAATCACAAAAACTAGTGATCAGCAAGGTCATAAAACCGAGAAACTATTAATGAATTCTATACTAAAAAAGAAAACAGAATCAAACACGTATGTAGTGTCATTAAGTAGTGGAATTGACTCTACCTTATGTTTGGCTTTGTTACGGAAAACTTTTCCTGATAGTAATATTTGGGGTATTTGTGCTGTATTTCAGAATGCGTTTGATGAATCAAAAAGAGCTGAAAAGATAGCAAAGAGATTTGATGCATATTTTAAAGTACTTCCCATTAAATCCATTTTCCAACATATGCCACAGTTAATTGCCATATCAGGGAAACCCAGATGGAATACATACCAACATTACATAGCAAAAGAGGCCAGGAAATATTCTAATGTTTTAATAGTTGGGGATGGAGCAGATGAATTATTTGGAGGATATACCTTCAGATATAATAAATTTCTAACATTAAATCGAGCAAAAGATAATTGGAGGACAAAAACTATCAATTATTTAGAATGTCATAATAGAGACTGGGTGCCCGATCAAGAACATATGTTTGGTAGATCAATAAAGTTTAGTTGGGATGACACATATGAATATTTCAGAAAATATTTCTCAAATAGATTAGAACCGTTAAAACAATTGATGTTGGCAGATTATAATGGAAAACTTATCTTCGATTTTATTCCAACTACTAAATCTATTTTAGAACATTATAAACTGAAAGATGGTACAGTTTTTTTAGATCATGATGTAATCAAATTTAGTCATCACTTACCATTACAAGAAAAATACGATCAAAAAAACGGTAAAGGCAAATTAGTATTGCGAGAAATAGCAAAGAGATTAAAAATAGATCATCTAAATGAAAAGCGTGGTTTTTCGCCAGATCTTTTTTATGATTGGCAAAAAAACGGTAAACGGCTTTACGAAAAGTATTTGATACAGAAAGATAGTGTTATTTTTACTAAAAAAATTATTAATAATAATTGGGTCATTAGATCGTTTGAGAAAATTGAAAATGATGGAGACATACGCTATTTGAATAGAATAATATCAATTCTCGCGTTAGAGATTTGGTTAAGAATTTTTATTACAAAAGAAATGAAACCGACTAAACAATTGATATAATACCTAAAATAAATGAAGGCTATTAAAATGCGCGTATTAATTATTAATGATTTTGCTAGTAATGCATATACTTTTCAAAAATACTTAGAACATGAGATTTCTGTGTTATATTTTAATAAACATGAGGTAATTACAGAAGTAAAAAACCCATTATACTTTAGTAATGAAAATATTTTTTTCAAAATTCAAATGATTAAGAAACTTTCTAAAGATTTTGATCTTTTTTTGGTAATGGGTTGGTTGGCGGCTGCTATTTGTTATCTTGCAGAAGTAAAATACATCATGTATTTTACGGATTCATATATCGATCCAGAACATAGAATACGAAAGAAGATGTCATATGTTAAAAAATTATTTTTAAGTAAACTATTCAAGGATACTTTGCAGAGTGCTATAGGCGTAGTAGCAGGAGGAGAACATAATACCATGATGTTGAGAAAATATAGAAAAGACGCCAGATATATTCTTCCCATAATAGATAGAGAATTCTTTACTCCGAATGCAAAAAAAATACCAATAAAGGAAAATCTGTTTGTTTTTTTATGTCCACAACGTATTGATGAGGTAAAAGGTCAACACATTATTTGG
>JAWCRP010000026.1:0-11242 GCA_038869175.1 Candidatus Nitrosotenuis sp.
CACTTGTGTTTTCTTGCAAACGATGCAAGACTTTTCACATCATCCTTATTCATCATGGATGCTTTTGGGTTTGCCGGTTCTGCTTTGTATGTGCAGTATCCACAGGTGTCTCTGCAGAGATTTATCAAATTAAAGAATGCCTTTTTTGAAAATGTAACGGTTTTTTGCTTGTGCTTGTTGCGTAGCTCGGATGCGACCTTGTAAAGCTTGGCAGGTCTACTCTTTGAAAATTCATAAATTTCAAATGCGTCATCTTGCGTGATTTGACGGCCATCGACGACTTTGTTTAGCAGCTCGCAATCAAGCGCAAGATCATTCAATGTGTGTAATCAAAATTTCTTGTATTTATTTTTGTGTGGGTTCGCTCTGGTTTACCGCAGTTGGTATTGAGCTTGGCCTCTCAGAGAGTGTGAGTACGAGATTAGTCACCTTGCCGTCTCGAAGAATCTGTACTGACATGGTATCGCCTACTGATTTTTCTCGCTGTAGGTGGATGAGTATGTCATCAATCTTTCTTACCGGCTGGTCATCTACTGCTAGGATGATGTCGCCGCCAATCTGATGCCTTATGCCGTCTACCTCGCGCGTCTCATTGCTTCCCTTCAATCCTGCCTTTGCTGCAGGGCTGTTTTCCATTACAGTGATAACAAGAAATCCTCGCGCGTCCTTTAATCCGAGAACTTCTGCAAGATCTGGGTCGATATCTCTTCCCGATATGCCAACCCACGGATGGTGGTAGGTGCTCTCTTTAATGAGTGTGGGAATGATCTTCTTTACGGTGTTTGATGGGATTGCAAATCCGACCCCTGCAAAGTCACCTCGCTCCGATTGTATTGCCGTGTTGATTCCGATAACCTGGCCCCGCATGTTAAGTAATGGCCCTCCGGAGTTTCCAGGGTTTATTGCCGCATCTGTCTGGATTATGTCTGGAATCTGAAATCCTCTGTCTTGGGTTGGCAAGAGTCTGCCAAGTGCGCTGACAATTCCAGACGTCATGGAACCTGAAAGCCCAAACGGGTTTCCAATTGCTGCAATTGGCTCGCCCACTTTGAGCTGTGATGAATCGCCAAGCTCAAGCGGATGTAGTGCATCTCTGTTAGTGCTGACCTTTACTACTGCAAGGTCTGTGAATGTATCGTAGCCTATTATGTCAGCCTTAAATGATCGTCCATCAAGGAACGTCACTGTCACCTTGGTTGCACCTTCAACTACGTGTGCATTTGTTATGATGTGGCCGTCTTTATCGTAGACAAAGCCGGAACCTATTCCAGACGGGCCCCTAGCAAACTCTGCCGGTCTTTGCACGTTAATTCGCACAACGCCTGATTCTACCTTTTCGAAAATCTCTACGAGTGTGAGGCTCTTCTTTGAGTCCTGTGCAAGAATTACATTCTTTGTTGATTTTGAAACATCGTCAATAGTTGGAGTCTGTGTTGGAGGATTTAGAAACACACTGTATGCAATTAACACGACTATTACTCCAAGAAGGCTTCCTACAATGGCAGTTGATTTGCTCAATGTACTAAAATTGTCAACATTCCGTATAATCCTTACTTCACTTATGTCCGATTTGCTAACTTGGGAGGTTCGAAAGATGCACTGCGTATCTTGCGTTAGACACTGATTGCATTCTGAGTGTGATCTTTCATCGAGTATGTACGGCCGCGCCATGACACTGCGCTATTACTTTTTGCCTGTAGTAGTCCTGCCAGAAATCCCATGACTACTATCAAGCTTCCAATTGGGGCAAGTATGGCGTATTTTGGGCTTATCTTAAGTGCAACTGCATCGTATATGCTTGCAGCATAAAGTAGCAGCGAGGATACAAGTGCTGCACAGAACAACACGGTAAACGAGGCTGAGTGATAGAAAAGTGGAGCAGAATACGCCAAAAAGACATACGGCATAAAAAGCAAAAACAACACTGCAAAAAACACGCCTACTGCAGTTCTTGAATTCTGAAGGTATAGCGGAATCATGAGACGTTTTAGCGCATGCCATAAGGTTGACCAGCTTCTGGCCCAAATGGCATCCACCAGATGGTCTCCTCGCACCATTCTCATTTTGAATCCTGACTCCTTTACCTTCTTACCCAGTGCGCCGTCCTCAATGATCTCGCCTTTAACTCCTTCATGCATGCCGACCTGCTCGTATGTTGATTTTTTCATTATGAAAAAACTTCCAAAAAAGTAGCCAGTTTTTTTCGTAGGATCATTTACGCGAAGTGCAGAAAATCGCGTATGCAAAAACGTGGACAGAACTGGAAGTGTTATCTTAGTCCATGAATCAAGGCAGTTCATCTTTGGTATTACTGTTAGTGCGTCAAGCTCAAGCGATACGAGGTGTGATGCTGCAAGTCTCACAGTACTTGGCGAATGCTTTGTATCAGAATCTGTAAACAGTAGCAGATCCCCTGTGGCCCTCCTATATCCTTCCATGCATGCCCAGTTTTTACCCATCCACCCATCCGGCTTTGGCCCTGCACTGACATGTACGACCTTTTTGTCCTTTGCGGCATATTTGGCAATGATGTCTCCTGTCGTATCCTCTGAGGAATCATCAATAGCAATTATCTCATAATTCTCATAATTCTGATCAAGCAGAGAGTCAAGACATGCGGCAATGAACTCCTCTTCGTTTCTTGCTGGAAGTATTATGGAGACCTTGGGAGTTTGGTGTTCCTTTAATTGGAAAACGTCAAGAAGTGGTGTATTTCTAAATGATGCCACCATGGACCTTAGCAGCAATGCCCATGCGCCAGCAACACCAATCATTATTGCTGCAATAGAGTAGTTGAATGCATCTACAAACATGTTATTTCTCGATTTCTTTCTTGATTGATTCTAGTGCCTGCTCGGTGCCGCTTTTGATGTGCTTTTTTACCATGCCAGTAAACATGCCCATCATGCCTGAGAGTTTGATATCCCAGACAGCCTCAAGTTTGGTTCCGCCATCTTGAGGCATGAGGCTGATTGTCTTTGTACCATTGATAATGCCTTCCGTAAATTCTGCAATAATTTGCTCCTTTGGCAATAGTGTTACCTTCTGCATACATTTTGAGTCTTTGAACGCGATTGTGACCTCACGTACAATGGTGTTGCCGTCCTTTGATATGTTTCTGACCTGTTTTGTTCCCTTCCAGAATTTTGGCTCGCCATCAAGATCGGATACAGTTTCCCACACTCTGTCTACTGATGCGTTGATGTGTGTTGCAGCCTCGATTGTTGCCATGATGCTGTCTAAATTTATCTGAAATATTAGTTTTGAGTGCTGTCAGTTCTCGGCATTAAAAGTAAATGTGGTAATGTCCTGCATTCCACCATATGTTGCAGTTACGGTGTATGTTCCCGGTTGTTCCCACCCAGTACCTCCAGCAATTGTCAAGGTTGAATACTCACCACTGCCTCTTACTCGAACGGTCTCTGTCCACACGTGCTGATTTTGCGAATTAAATATTGCAAGGTCCACAGTTGTGGTGCTAATTGTAGTTTTTCCAGAAATTGATATGATGTCTCCGCGCTGGTACTCTTTCTGATCAAGCTCCAAATTCTTTGTGGCTGGCGTGATTCCAATCTCAAAGTTTTCATAATTGATTGCTGCAACGCTGACTGCCAATGCAATCACGGTAGCGATTATACCGATCGCCATTTTTTGTTTTTTACCTTGCTGGATCTTTGGAATGGATTTTTCAGCGTTTATCTGTCTGTGTTTTACCTCAAAACTTGGCTCCTGTTTTGGCTCCGGTTTTGGTGGAGGTGGTGGCACTATGCGTTCTTGTTTTTTTGGTGCCTCCTGTGGTTTTTCTACAGGTCTCATGTATCTGACTATGAGTCCCTCAACATACTTTCGATCCTCGATTGTGACAAGCTTTTTTGTAACATATTCTGACTTTATCTTTAGTAGGCGCTCTTTATCGCCATGACCAAGTCTGATAAGATCATCTATGTCGTCTGTGAAGAACCGGCCCATGTTGGTATTGCTTGGGCGTTTTACATAAATGGTTTTGTTCTTATAACCTGCAAGATGGGCTGAAATATCGAACCTATGGTGCGGCAGTAGACGAATGCGGGCTTGGACATAAATTTAGCAGGCTGTAAGGCACAATATGACAATAACGTATGATGATTTTGCCAAGCTCGAGATTCGGGTGGCAAAGATAGTCTCAACTGAGCGCATTCCCGGTAAGACAAAGATAATCAAAGGCACAATTGACCTTGGAACCGAAACACGTTCTCTGATAATAGGTGGCGCACAATATTTTCTGCCAGAGGATCTGGTAGGAAAGACGGTAATTGCGGTGACGAATCTTGAGCCAAAGACGGTGGGAGGAGTGGAGTCAAATGCAATGTTGCTGGCAGCAGACCTTGATGATAAGCCATACTGGCTTACAGTCAGCGAGGATGTTCCAGTTGGAACGAAAATAAAGTAACTGCCTATCCTATGCCTGGGCCGTCTTTTTTGATCTCTGGAGTCCTTACTTGTATCTTCTGATCAAGCTCATCGGTTCCAATCTTTATGTCCAAAATCCTTTCTATTTTGTTGACGATGTTCCTTGCGGCTCTATACTGTGGTAATTCCATGTCCTGAATCTCGCCAAACAATCCTATGCCATCAATGCCTCTTGCCTTTGCTGCACCAAGAATAAGTCCGTTGAACCATGTTATGCTTTTCACATCACTATCGAGCAGCCCTATGTTGTGATTCTTTAATTTCTCTATTATGTGGGGTGATGTGGCAACACAATATACCTCATCTCCACCGATTCTCTGCATCGGCATGTACCCGCCTGCAGTGATTACTCTATTTACTTTACCAAATTCAAGAGTTGTGTTGAGAACATTTTCTGCGAGATCAATTACTGCGTTTGACTCTTGCGGTTGGCTTTCGCCCGTAAATACAACTAGTGCGTTTTTTTCATCAACTAGGAACCTGTATTTGTCAGTTGGTGTCTCTATTACGCCATCTTTTTGGTTGACCCACGGCTTGTCTGATAGGGTTATGGTTCCTGCATCAACAGCTCCCATCTTTTTTGCAATGTGTTCTGTGACTATTCCACCCACCTTTCCCATGTCTGGCAGTGATGCGATGAGAGTTATGTTGTCTAGTTTGAACTTGCGCAAAATATCGATTCTCACTTTCAAGTCTATGTCGAGCTACTATGTCTAGTTTCCCTATATAATAACAAAAAGAAGAGTTCCTAATCGTAAATCATTAGGTTTTTTTCTTCAAGAAGTGAGTGCAGATTGTTCACGGAGCGATACACATCCGGCTCCTTTTTTGCGCCGGTGCACACCAGCTTTCCTGACGAGAAGAGTAGGATCACCGTTTTTGGATCCAGCATTCTGTGAATCAGACCTGGGAATTGTTCTGGCTCGTACATACTTCTTGGAAGTGTCCTTGCCGCCTGCTCCAGATGAATCTTTCCGCCAAGATTGATTGATGCAACGATGTTCTGAATGTCTACAACTGCATCCTTTTTGATCTTTATTCCACCCTTTCGAAGCTTTTGAACTACTGATTTTACCGCGCTCCTTGCCATTTCTTCAGATTTTGCGCCGGTGCACACCATCTTTCCTGATGTAAAGATCAGGGTGGCAGTCTTGGGACTCTTGAGTCTGAACACTAGGCCTGGAAACTGGTCTGGATGATACTCTACATCCGGAAAGTTACGAGTGATCTCATTTAGGTCCATCTTTTGATCCACTGAAGCGGAAGCAACCACGTTCTCAATGCTAACGATCGGTTTTGTTTGTGGCATATCTTACCAGTTGACTCAGCTAGGCTATATAAAAAGCACTTTCTATTTGTTAACCTAGCAGACAATTTCTTTGAAATCTGGCTTCGGTGTTTCACAAATCCATTAATGTGGTAGTGTAAGCACACGATCTGATTGAACTTTACAAGCGCAATATTTGACGAATTCCTTGGAGGGGATAGCTCAAGTCCGCTTATGTGGCTTGTCTGGCTGATCCCGCTGGTTCTCTTCATATTCTATGGCCAGAGAATACAGCTCTATGTCACATCCCGCGATATTAGCAAAAGCATAGAAAAACTCGAAAAATACCGCAACGAAACAAAAAAAGATCTACTTGAATATCTCAAGACAAACTTTGGCGTTGCCGATGATGCCACAAAAAAGGTGGAAAAATTTGTCGAATACTTTACCATCATGCCAGTTGACATTGACCCTGCGGGAATAATGCCAAAGATAAAACATCTTTTGCGTTCAAGAGAGGACTTTACAAGAGCACAGGTAAAGACAATGTGCAAAAGCGACGATCTGTACGAATTAAGCAAAGTGCAGAATCTGCTAGAGATTACAACATCACTTCATCTTGTGCACAAACTAGTAAGGCATCTGTTCCTTGTAGCAAAAAAACAGAATAACTTTCCTCTAATATTGCCGCTGCAAATGATGCTGCCTTTCATCATGGAGCAAGCAGAGGCTCTAAGTGGTGCAGTATCTGCGCTAAAGAAAGGACAACCATTAGGTGATGGGATAGGGCCGATGGTGGTCGGAAAGATGATGCTTGGAAGCAAAAAAAGAACAGTCGCCTTTGAGACTGTCTGCAGTAGCGTGGAGTTTGAAAAAAGAGATCTAACTCTGCTAAAGGCGGAAGGACCACTTGCCACGGTGGGAAGACTTGGAGATGCGCTGGAGATACTGGTATCAGAGAGAAAGCCTGACATGATAATAATGATAGATGCTGCACTCAAGCTTGAGGGCGAGTCGTCTGCATCTGTTGCGCAGGGATTTGGCGCAGCAATTGGCGGAATTGGTACTGACAGATACCAGATAGAGGAGATTGCTACAAATCTTGGAATTCCAATATATGCAATAGTGGTAAAGCAATCAATAAAGGAGGCCATATCGCTTATGACAAAAGAGATTGCTGAAAAGGCAGATGAGGTTCAGTCAGAAGTTCACAGGACAATCAGGGAGATGGCACCGGAAGGAAAGAATGTGCTTGTGATTGGTGTGGGAAACACAGTGGGTGTAGGGCAATGATGTTCTCAAAGAAAGCAAAGCCGATTGAAGAGATTACAGTAGAAAAATGTGTCTCGTGCGGTAAGATGGAGCAAAGAAAATTCAAAGATGGCGATATAGTATTTTCCGAATTATCCGAATGCTCATCGTGCAAAAATAAGATGCGCATTGAGATGATATTTGGGCAAACTATAGAGTAGTGACTATTGCACCGTTCTCTGTCGGAATGAACGTGTGTTCTGCCTGTGCAACTCGCTGGCCGTTTGCCTCAACCAATATTGGATAGGCGCGGACGATTTTGTTTTTTATGAGCTCATCAAGTGCGGATCTTGCATCCTTTTCGCCCATCTCACGTGTTATCCATCTGAGCGCAAACGGGAGCATGTTAAAATTGTCCCAGATAAAGTCTACAAGCTTGTTTGCAGCCTCGCTCTTTGTCTTTTTGCGTGAGACAAGACCGAAGATGTTTTTTGCCTTTCCTTCCCTGACATAGCCAAGGCCGTTTGATGTGGTGACAAACGGTTCGCATGCATACGCCTCTTTTGCTGATAGTGAGAACGAGCCTATCGACCACATGTTTGGAATCGACTTTCCGGCATGTATGGTGTATTGTTCTAGGGAATGGCCGCTTAGATTGGCAATTGGTTTGCAGTTGTACTGTTTTACCGTCTTTTCAATTATTTTTCCAATGTCGCTTGACTTGGTCCCATCCTTTACCATCGACATGGCAGCCTTTAGTGCTTCTTCTGCGGTGCTTACAAGTATCTCGTATTGAGGATCGTAAGAGACTGTGACGGCAGTGTCTGCAATGAATCCGTTTATCTGAACTCCAAGATCTATTTTGATAAGGTCTGTGTCGGTAAGGATTTTTGGGTCGTCGGGTTCGGCAGTGTAATGGGCCGCAACCTCGTTCAAGCTTGCGTTGACGGGAAAGGCACACTTGGCACCTCGATTTCTTATCTCGGATTCGACGGACTCGCAAATTTCAAACAAAGTCTTTCCTATCCAATCCTTCTTTCTTGCAATCTCTCGTACCTCTGATGCAATCTTGCCTGCTTTTACATAATCATCTATTTGCAATGGTTGCAATGTTTTTTTACAATATATAATCATCATGTCGCTGTTTATTCCTACGATCATCTTGAGGCCTGATCATGTGGCTTAAATTGGGGGGACAAAGTTGCAGACTTGACGGGATCGTGGTCTAGCTTGGTATGATTCGGGTTTTGGGTACCTGAGGTCGTCGGTTCAAATCCGGCCGATCCCATTCCTTAATGACAGACTTTTTAATTGCCGCACTCAACAAAAAACACTTGGGCTCAAAGAGAGAACTTTTGTTGGTTGCAGGTGTAATTCTAATCACACTTGGCCTGCTAGGTGTTGGATTGCCGCTAATCTACTCTGTAATAATTTCGGTTGCAATCTATGCTGGAATAAAGCTATATGTGGAAAAATACAAAAAATCAATCAAAAAGGAAGTTGGGCAGGGTCTCTGTATGGAATGCGGCTCAAAGGTAGTGGGCGGAATGTGCCCAAACTGCGACTCTAAAACCGACTAATCATACGCACGCTTTTTTAATAACAAACGGCAAATTATGCGTAATGCACCTCAACTTAACAACTTGCTCAACTTTTACTCAATACACTTCTAAAATTATAATAAAAAAGAACAAAGTCATCAGGTATACAAAATGAGTACATTACCCCTACTTGGTGTGGTTGCCACTCTGATATTTTGCGGAGTTATTGCTAGCTCATACGCCCAAATAGCTGATCACATCGTAATCAACGAACTAGATACAAACCCGCTAGGTGATGACGCAAAGGGAATCATAGAGTGGGTCGAAATCTACAACCCTACAGGCGAGACAGTTAACATAGGCGGATGGCAGGTGGTTCCAACATCTTCCCCAAGAAAGGCTATGACGATAGCGGAAGGAACGGTGATAAGACCGGGACAGTTTCTTGTTTATTCCCATATGCCTTTGTGGCTTGCAGACATTTCCGAAAAGGTTCAGCTCAAGGACAAGGCAGGTAACATAATTGACGAAACGCCCACAATAAGCGACCAGGATAACGATTCTACATCATGGCAACGAAGGTATGATGCTTACGATACAAATTCCACTAACGACTGGATTTTCAGGGCCGCAAGTCCTGGAAGCTCAAATGGAAAACTCGACACCGGGACAGGCCAGTCCAGTACACTTTCAGTGTCAGTCCAGTCCGACAAGAATCAATATGTATTTTCAGAGACTGCTATAATATCTGGCAAAGTATCAGAGCAAGTATTTCAGGTAAAGCCATTCTTTTCACAACAGCAAATTGAGATTGTAATAACTGGACCGCAACAATATAACAAAAAGATAACCATGTTTCCAGATCGCCTGCTTAACTTTAAGACCGAGCTAAAACTGGACCGAGTCCAGGGAATTGCAGGCGGCAATTATTTGGTCACTGTAACTTATGGAAGCGCCAAGGCATCAACATCCTTTGTGGTGGGACAAACGGTCACCGAGACTGCGGAAGGAGCAAAGCCGGACCTGTCTTTGTCAGTTGAAGGTGATGCGTATATTCCAGGGCAAAGAGTGGCATTTTCGGCATCAACTAACAAGATAATTCCGCTTGAGGGCCTCAAGGTGGAGGCATATGACTCTAACAGAAAGCAGATCTACTCTGGCACTTTGTATCCGAATACAAAAGGCGAGTTTTCAGGAAACCTGTTTTTGACCACTGTCAATCCTGTGTTTGGCACATACACAATTACTGCAAAGTACGGCAGCCTGCAGACTGAGGCGACGTTTAACGTTCACGAAGACGTAAGGGATCTGTCACAAATAGTGATTTCAACTGACAAAAAAGTATACGGCCCCGGTGAAACTATAGTTGTGACTGGAAGAAGCAACAAATTCGTTCCGGCATTAAACATAGCAGTAATCCAAGCAGAAGGTGACACGGCAAGAACTGGTGCTAACGTATTCCGCCTTAACACACTTGTAAGCATGGCAGGTGATGGAACGTTCAGGTATGATCTTCAAGTTCCTGCCACACAATCAAATCTTGGCGATTTTCGTGTTACAGTGTCCCGTGAGTTTGGAAGCGCTACTACCACATTCAAGATTGTAAGTGACCCAAGCCAGTATGTGGACACAGAAAAGAGGAACTTTGTCACAACCGACAAGGCAGATTATCTGGTTGGAGACAAAATAACAGTTAGCGGCACCGTAATTCCAAGACCAAGTTCCACATTTGTTCCAATTCCTGTAACAATCACAATTGAGGATAGCACTGGCAAGTCATTGTCGATAATTGCAAAAGAAAGAAACGTAAAGACTAGAACTGGCGATAGTGTGGCAGCATACCAGTTTACAGCAATACCTGATGCGGTAGGAAATTACAAAGTAGAGTTTACCGCAGACAGGGCAGTATTTGAACCAGGTAGATATGTCATCAAGGCAATGTATGACCGCGCCGTTGTTACTACAAGCTTTACAATAGAATCATCATTTGTTAGAAGCACCGACATTGTGGCAAAGACGGACAAGACAGTATATGGACTTGGTGAGACGGTGATGGTGGAAGGAACACTGTACACCGGTCAGCCGACTGTGAAGATCGTGATGCTAAGGCCTGATGGCCGGACTGTGGTGGACGGAGCAACAATACGCGACTTTAAGTTCTCGTGGAGCTGGCAGGTGCCACAAACAGAGCGCACACTTACCGATGTTCGTGATCCAAGAGGCCAAATCCCAAGCGTCTTTGGAAACTACAAGATATCGATTATGAGCCCATCAAAGACGACGGATCTGTTCTTTAAGGTGTCTGCAAATCCAGAATCTGACAGACTAAACATACTGCCTCTTGAAGTGAGGACGGACAAGTCAACATATGCTGCAGGCGACCGATTAGTCGTGACTGGGGCTGCGTTAATGCGTGATCAGACATCATCGAATCTGGGTGGAGTCCCTGACAGGGTTAGCATCCAGATAAGAGATGCGGCAAACAAGGTCATATTCGACTCAACACCGGCATTTGACTCTGCTGGATACTTTAGGACTACATACGATCTTCCACTAACCGTGTTCACTGACGGTACCTACAGGATAGTTGCAACGTATCAGAAAAATAGAGCGGACACAACATTTGAGGTAAGAAACAACCTACCGCTTGGAGGCACAGGAGGATTTGCATTCTTGTTGCGCACCGACAAAGAAGAGTATTCTTCTGGAGACACAATGCAAATCACGGGAACAT
>JAWCRP010000027.1:0-11086 GCA_038869175.1 Candidatus Nitrosotenuis sp.
CGAGACTACAAGATTCTTGTTGAGCTTTAGATATTCTTTGTAATGTGTCCTCACATTAATTGCAGTATCACACCTGCAAATAAATCAAAGTCAGTCAAGCGTCACCTTAAGAAATATCAAAATTCCTGCAAGCTCTGCGATGTGAACGCCGAGCAGATATGGGAATATTTCTTCGGCAAATAGTTGCGACATGGCAAAGTATGCATATGCGCCAATAATGTTGTGCAAAAACAGCATCACTGAAAATACGATCATTCCGAGTGGGAGCTGCGCCTTTGTGCGCACATACATTCTGCCAAACACAAACATCAGCACTCCCAACACCACCATGTTGGCAATCGAAACGCCTGACAATACTGCGGAAGTAGAATCCATTTAGAAAAGACACCTTGCCATATCTTATTTACTTTTGTCCAATTTTGACGCTATCTCCTCAAAGGATTCTATGTTCGCCTCCAAAAATGCAGACGTAAAAAACGTGACATTGTATTTTTCCCCAACTCGTGTTATGATGTTGTTTTTTTCCAATACTACTACATGATGCATTATCGCCTTGTAGTCAAGATTCATCTCCTTTGCAAGCTGGTTTGCGTTAAGCGGTTGTTGCCTTATTTTATTTACCAGTCGAAGTCTGTTTAATCCGCCCCTTGAGCCAGCAAACACGAACCACAATAGCCGCTTGGCATAGGGGTCATTTACCATCAAAGATAGGATTTGACAGCTGCAAAAAGATGTTTTGGGAGACCCAAAAATAATATACTAAATTCACCTAAAGGCTGGCAAGCTAAAATGATGTTAAATTATGACTATCCACTATACAGACCGCCGTCGGAGGCAGAGTCACTCATATTTCAGGTCACGCTTGGCTGTTCCTACAACAAATGCTCTTTTTGCGACATGTACAGATCAAAAGAATATGTAGAGCGGCCCTGGGACGAGGTAAAAGCCGAAATAGATCTCATGGCAAGATCTCTTCCCCAAACAAAGAGAGTATTTCTTGCAGACGGAGATGCACTTAATCTCAATACTGACTATATGAAACAGATTGTGAAATACTTGTACATAAAATTCCCTGACCTTGAGCGTGTTGCGTGCTATGCAATGCCAATGAACGTTCTCAAAAAAACCGAATCCGAGCTCAAAGAGATGAGGGCGTGTGGGCTTAACATGTTTTATCTTGGGATTGAAAGTGGCTCTGATCTAATACTGCGAAAGGTGACAAAAGGCGCCACACCTGCTACCATCATACGCGCTTGCAAAAAGGCAAAGGAGACAGGATATACTCTTTCCTGCATGGTGATACTAGGTCTTGGTGGAAAAGCTCACTCAAAAGAACACATCCGCGGCACTGCCAAGGTCATTAGCGCATCATCACCCCACTATGTAGGTGCCCTGACACTATACCTTGAAAACGGAATCAAGGAGGAATTTCTGGCAAAATTTGGCGAGCCGTTTGTTCCCATAAGCGATTCTGAGGCTCTAGAAGAGCTTGAAGATCTAGTAAGCCAGATAGACGTCAAGGACGAAGTGATATTTAGAGCAAACCACGGTTCCAATGCTTACACTATCAAGGGTACGTTTCCGCATGACAAGCAGGTAATGCTTGAAAAGATCTCATGGATGAGACAGCATCCAGAGGTGGTAAGACCTATGGGACTGAGAGGTTTTTAGAGACTATCAACAACAGGCCTTAGGTATTCCGGAAGATCTGGAAGATCGGTATGACTTTCATTATTTTGTAAAATCTCAGGTCCGATTCTCCGTACCCTTTGTGTTCCAATAAGTGTGTCTATACTTCGTTGTGCGTCTTTTTCGGTAAGAACCGATTTTAGCTTTTCTAGCAGTACAGTCTCATTCTCATATTTTTGTATAGCGTACTGAACTAAAATCAGCCTGTCGTTGAGGGAAAGGTCCATGAAATATTATTTTTTTAAAACGTAAAAAATGTTCTGCTGTATCATGTTGTACGCCACAAAGACATACCGCAGGGACACAATAACGGTCTAATAATTACCCCCAACGTGATTGTTGATGAGAGCACGGTGTTATGTGACTTGCTGCATTTTGTTAGCAGGAATGGTTCTTACAATTACTTCAATTCCAACAAGTAATGCAGACAGGACGACAAATGCTAGTTACAAATGCGAAGTAAGATATGATATGTTCAGAAGTCTTGGCGAGGTAAAGTTTGTTGAAAGGTATAGAGGAACAAGCATATTAAGTGATTGTCTGAAATTGTACAAGAATCCAAATTGGAGTTTTTCTGGCAAAAATAAGATAGATCGATATTATGAGAAAAATTCGCCCGTAGAGAAAACGTTGCCAGTACAGCTTGAAGTATTATCAAAAAAAGCGGCAGGCAATAGCAAGTATTCCCTTATCTACAAAGTCTGCGTTGACAAGCAGATCTCACATCATGCCGTATTGATCAGTTCTGGTTTTGAGAGGTTTTTAGCGTCATCGTACGAGCCAATTCCCACTAAAACGTGTAAAGCATTTGAGGTAACAGTAAAATCGGTATCGCCCAATGATATTACCATCAGGTATATTGACAACGTCAAAGATCCGACTCTCAAATCAGTTCAAACAGCAAGGGCAGGCGCCATAAAATAATGCAGCAACATACAGATCTACCATCTACGGTTTTTTGCCCAAAGTTGCAGTCAGTTTCAATTTTGCCTTTACATATGCCAAGTCAGAAAATGTTATTAGTAATTGCAGGATAGGTTGCGGCATGCCTTCTACTGTATCACCGTTTGGAAATCTTTATGCATACAAGCTTTACACGCTCCCCACCGCAAAGAGGCTTTTTGGCAGTTATTCATTTAGACGTAAGTCAACAATAAAACATCACACCAATGTTCAGAAGATGCTAGAGATATTGGCTCTTAATGGACCACTGACCACCTGGGGCATGGCAAAGATAATTTTTCAAAACGATGTGTCCAGTGTGAGAACTAAAGAAAAAGAGTATCGCAGATTACTTAAGGGGCGAAAGGACAGGGGAAAACAGTCACCAGGAGTGTTGGATGTTGGGCTGGTAGTCGCCGACGGTAAGAACTACAATCGTGGACCTTCCGACATCTATAGGTTATCACTTCCAGGAATATTGTATTGTATTGAGATATTGGATCTTACTCATAAGGAAATAGACGCCATGGCAAAACACTATGCACCAGTTCTACCATGGGTTTTTGGGAAATGGGACTATCTAAAATCAATCATAGGGAATGACGTATACAGACTAAAGACACTCGCAAGCGGGATATTTTTGGACAACATACAAGTTACAAAGATGTCCAAGTTCCCAATATTTGAGCTTCTAACGTATCTGTCAATAAAATATCAGGAAAACTATGAGTATATTGATGAGAAGGATCTGGCAAACCAAGTATCGTGTTGGTTTTACACGCATCTTTTGATTCCAGCAAGGCCGCAAGAGAAGACCAGACTTGAAAGCACCAAGTTAAAGAAGATCATGGACGGTGATAGAGAGCTGAAAAGATGGTATTATGAGTTTGTTAAGGAAGCAATTAGGTTCTATGATGACAGATTTAAAACCATAAAGAGGCTCGAGAGAATCTAAGCGTGTTGAGCTATAAGCTGTTCTAGTGTCTCAAACGAATAAGGTTTGTTAATTGTAGCAATGAGCGACATACTTTTTGCCTTTAGATATTTTTTCTCGTCTTGATTGTATGCAGTTATCAGAATTACCTTGGCGTTCTGATCATGTTGTTTTATCTTAAAAAATGCATCATAGCCATCTAGTTTTGGCATCCTAATATCCATAAACGTCAGATTTGGTTTGACATCCTTGTATTTAGTTACCGCATCCTCACCGTCGGTCGCGGTAAATACATCATGCCCCATGCCGCGGATCATAAATGCCGTATTTTCTAGCAGATCCACATCATCATCAACTATGAGGATAATTTTGCCTGACATCCAGATACGATGGGAAAGACGCCATAAAAGATTTACTTAGGAATTTTTCATGTTGACAAATTTTTTGGTAGTGTAACTATGAAAACTGTCGGATTGTTTGAAAATGATATAGAGCCGCCATGTTGTTCCACTATATTCTTACAGCTTGCAAGACCAAGACCTGTTCCTTTCTGCTTTGTAGTAACAAGAGGTTTGAAGATATCAGATAATATTTCCTTTGGCACCCCGGAACCGCTGTCTTGAACTTTTATGACGACATTGTTTTTATCATCATCTACATTTAAGATGATCTTACCGCTTCCTTCTCCAATTGCCTGAACAGCATTAAGAATTAGATTGATGAATACAATTTCCATCTTTTTTTCATCACATACAAGGTCAACATCTTTGCCGGTAATTTCTACTGCGATTGTTTTTGGCACATCCACGGTCTTGATTGCAGACTGTAAGAGACTCAGTACTTTTACTGGTTTTACATCAAGCGGTGTAAATCGTACATAGTTGAGCACATCTTCTACCTGATGCGACATCCTAGAGATCGCCCTATCTACTCTTTTTAGTATTTCGTCAAGATTTTCATCAGATTTTACATTACGTTTGATTATGTCAATTCCGCTCTTTATTGTTCCAAGCGGATTTTTCATATCATGCGCCATGCTTGCAGCTAGCTCACCTATTGCAGTAAGCCGCTCGTTTTTCACTCTGGCTTTGGTTTCTGCCAATTCCTTTTCTGTCTCAAATAGTTTTTTGAGCGAGGCTTCCATGTTGTTAAAGGATTCCACTATAGAGTTTATTTCATTGATTTTGCTTTGTCGAAGCTTTGTATCAAAATCACCTTTACCAAGACGCGCTGCAAATCTTGACATCTGTCCCAACGGTTTTGTGACAAAATGTGACAAGAGTAAACTCAATGTGACTGCAGAGATTATGGCGATTATGGTAGATAGTATGACATTGTTTCTAAGATCGACAAATTCGCTCAGTATGACTGCTTCTTCACGTTCCACCACCACAGTCCAATCAAATCCTGCAAAATCTTTGTGGCCTATAGACGATGCGTAAGAGATTAGTTTTCTTGTATCATCCTCGTATTCTATAGTACCCGAGCTGTCAACAAGCAGATCAAAATACGGGGCACTTCTGTTTGGGTAGTAGTGATCTTTTTCGTATATTATGTTACCATTTCTGTCTAAAAGAATTACATTCTTCTTTGATTCTGCAAGTATATCAGCGTCAATTAAAAAATCATGCAGAAGATCATTTATGCTCACTGCTATACGCATAGAACCAATAAAATTACCGCTATCATCCAAAATAGGATATGCGATAATTAACGAATAGGTATCATAATCTTCATCGTATACAAAATCCCCTATGAACGTCTGTTTTTTCTGTGTTGTTTGCCACCAAATTTCATTATCATATCTAAATTCAGATTCATCGTCAATTATGTGTACTCCATACTGATTTGTTATGAACAATTCGTTTATCACATCATAGTTGTACTCTTTTTTGTAAAACTCTACAAGATAGCGAATTTCCTCAAATATGGATTCGTATGCTTGCCTACTTGTAGATTGCTTGTCAGGTATGCTTGATGTGACATTGGGAGTTTGGAATTCACCAGACCTCTCATATTCTTGGTTTGAGATTAATACAGCCTGTCGGATTTGATTCATCGTTGCAAGATCAGAAAATCCATCAATCCTGTTATCGATGTATTTGTCAAGATCACGTATTATGTTTAAAGCCTGAGCTTGGTTTCTCAGTCCTGCAGAATTTTTGACTTCTTTGATTGCAAAATCATATGAAATGTAGCTGTGCAATGCATATATCAAAAATAGTATTGATATGGAGACTATCAGCAAGTGAACGAGTTTCAATTTACTTGATTTGTTGCAAATGAGATTTAAACTCTGGGTTATTGTGACAGAAAAAAGGCATGCCGCATAATCTGAGATATCAACTAATAACAATTTGAATAGTGTTAATCATGCAACAATCGGAAAATGCACCAAGGAAACACCTTGATGTCGATGATAAAAAAAGACTGTCCATTTATGAATCGCTGATGAAAAGAATGCTTTTTGCATGTGAGTATTGCAATGGTGCATTGATCCAATCTGCCATGTGCAGGTTTTGCAAGATAACCACACTACGAAGCTGCAAAGACTGTAGTATGGAGTTTGTAATAACTCACAAGCAGTGTATTCCAAAAGACTATCAGATCTCAGGATTTGGCAGCACGGGTGTAGTACACCTTGATTAGATATGCTTTCATTATTGCGGCAATAGTTGTCATAAGCCTAGTTATGATCCACCATCAATCATCTGAGGCCACAAGGCATGAAAAGCTTGATTCCAACTTCAAGTATGTCAAGGAAGTAAAGATGGAACCTATCAAGGGCAAGCCTGGACAGTGGCTATACTTGCTAAAGGTGTGTGCTACAGACCGTCACCTTGCCATAACAGAGGTTGTATTAAAATCAGATATGGAGACGATATATCAAGGAGTCAACAAGTACATTGCAAAAGGAAAGTGTAGCCACTATGGAGCAGTCATGAAGGCAAGCGACGGTAAGAGCCTTTCATACAAAGTAACCGAGCATCATGAAGCAGTTGAAAAGATACTAGGTTTCAAACAAGGAAAACCTGGACTTTCGCTCTCTGAGATAGATCGCTACAGATTCATTCTCAGGGTATATTAGGCAGATAAGGCATGCCGTATTCGCTGAATTATTGATTAATAACATATCTGCAAAATTAGCTTTGCTTGCAAGATATGTTTGACGTGTCCAAGTGGGTCGATGGTAAGTGGTTAGTCTTCCCACATACCATCGATCAACTCAACAAGGAGTGAGCCTAGTTGATATGTAAAAATTGCGGAAAGGAGTTTACACATAGGAGATCAGAGTTCTGCTCTCTAGAATGTGCGACTAATTATGATGATAAGACGGCTCACATGTTGCCTAAATAAGCAACAGCGAAAGGAATATCGTGATGATTATTACAGGCATAAGTTTTCTCATTCTGGCGTTAACAGTAGCGGCGGCCTCAGGTTTGTCGTGATCAATAAGTCTCATCTGGATTACCATAGACAATAGATTATTGAGAAATAGAGCGTATGCAATTATCATGATTTTATCAAATAGTGTCAGGTAACCTATTGGTGGAAGCTGGTTTGAGGCGTTAAGGTGGGCAGCCACAGCAGCCAACAGTGTAGAGGCACCAAGCCCTATTCTTGATGTAAAGTTGCTTGGGCTCATCCAGAATGCCAGCATTGCAATTGTCGTAATTATCAAGATTGGAAAAATCGTCTTTAGAAATGATGAGAGAAAGAATCTTTCGATTGTTATTGAGAATATGTAACGCGAGTAGGATTTATCGTCTGGATATTGGTGAACTGTGACGCTTGAGTCACTTGATACCAGCCTCCATCCAGGTATATTGACCAGATCGTCTATTCCGGTAGATTGTGTATCTGGAACGAACACCATTGAGGTGATATCGTTTATTCCTTCAACCTCCACGGTAAGAAAGAGTTGTTCAAACGGATATTTCTGGAAATTCATGTTTTTGAGAAAATTACCCTTTACTCTGACCTCATAGTAACTAGGTTCTATGGAAAGCACTTCAGTAGTTACTCGTCCATTCATGAATTCAAACCGTGGTGGGGATTTTGTGAAATCTGATGTTTCAGACTTTATCCACATATAAAAATCGAGATCGTACGAGCCGGTTTGAAGGTCGACCTTACCCACATTGAGAAGGTATATGCCTATTTCGTATTTGTTTTCTGAATCAGCGTATATTACATCCTGCGCATAGACAGGTACCAATACTGCGTGTGCAACCATAAAAATAGAAAATACTGCTAACGCGGCCTTGACCGACTTCAACATCAACATGAAAAAAATATCGTAATATAATTTTAGACAAGCAGACCTGGGCACAATTCATATCAGATGTATAAAACATCAGACCAAGCAGTTTATGTCAGAATTTACATCAAATTAGTAAAGTTGAATCAACTAGTATTGGTATTGGTTGTCATTGTGACATCGCCGATGCTTGCACAGTTTGCCAGCGCAGATGACAACAACTATACACAGACAGATAATGCCAATACTAGCACAGTGACGAACCTGCAACTGACGGACCTGTCTTATGGTTTCATTTCGGACTACCTTAACAACACAGTACAGAACGTAACAAAGAGCGCCAGCTTTTACGACATAATCATTTTCTCTGCAGGAGTTGCAATTTATGGGATTTTCATTTATCATTTTTATCGTTTTATTGCTCGCCGGGACATATTTTCATTTGATCTTGAAAGGCGGCTTGGTGGGGGTAAATATAGATCAGATGGAAAAAAGACATCTGCTGCGCCAAGGGTTGCAGCATACATTGCCACCAAATTCATCATATTTCCAATCATGGTTTTTGCATGGTTTTTAGCATACTCTATGTTCATATTGTTACTCACACAAGATCTTAGGCCGGACAAGGTCTTTTTTGTTACAAGTATACTGATAATAGGAATTAGAATGGCATCGTATTATAGCGAGGATCTTTCAAAGGATCTGGCAAAGACTATTCCGTTTGCCATATTAGGAATATTCTTGTTTGATCAAAAGTTCTTTACTGTCGAAGAAGTCGCATTCAGTGTTGGATACATACCACAATTTGTATTAGAGATAACAGCATTTCTCATAGTGGCGTTTGTAGTAGAGATACTTCTAAGCATTGTGTATTTAGTCAAGATAAAATTTGTCGGCAAGCGGATAAAAAATAACAAAGCTGGATCAGCGCAGGCAGTATAGTACGATTTGTTATGCGCACTAGGTCTTTTCGGCACTAGTCATACTACCAAGGTACTTGTCAATCTCGTTGATTGCAAGTTTGTCTCTTCCTATAAGGTCGAACTTTTGGAGTATTGCCTCGAACTTTGCTTCTTCATGGGTCTGTTCTGTTACGTACCATTCCAGAAAGGCATATGATGCGTGATCCTTTTCCTTTAATGCAAGATCTACAGCACTATTAATTGCCTTTGAGACGGTCTGCTCACTTTTTAGAGCGAGTTTGATTATTGATTCCAAAGATGCATAACTTGTAGGAGGCTGTTTTGTTGCAGGGATCTTTGCAGGAACACCGATCTCGTTTAGATGGTGTACTATTTTGAGCATGTGTTGTCTTTCCTCATCAGATTGCGCATAAAAGAAGCTAGCTGCCCCTGCATATCCGGTGACTTCACACCATGAAGCCATTGAAAGATATGATGTGGACGCATATGCTTCAAGTGCAATCTGATCGTTAAGCGATTTTTCCATGTTTCGTGAAATTTGCATGCTAATACACTAGATATGATTGCATAAATATTTTGTTGGTTTTGATTCTTTTAACTTGATTCTTTGTTTAGAGTTTTGGTATAACTCTGGTTCTTGCAGAAACTGCAATTATGGAAACTATTGCTACTGCCAGTACTACTGCTGCAAGCGCACCAAACTCCGGTACTGCATATGTTCCAATTATCTCAAGCTCTCTTGTGTTATCTGGGAATTCTATGAATAGTGTTCTTGAGCTTCCGGTGGTACTTGTCTCATCCACAGACAGTACTGGTTGACCGTCAGCGAGGACAACAAACGGGCTGTCTCCTCCTGCAGATTTTGAATCAAGTACACTTCTTGGGATTATCAACATTATTGAGCCGTCTGCTCTTGTTTCAAGAGATATTGTGACTGCCGATGATTCGGCGCTTACTGTGGCCTTTCTAATTGTCGCGTTGCTTATTTCATAAGAGATACAGTATCCATCTGTGGCGCTTGTCACTAGTATCTGGCCTTGTGTGCATGCAGAAGATGTTGGCGCTCCGGTTGCACCTATAATCTCAATTGATGTTTTATCATTTACGCCTTGCGGGCCATATTGAACTCTAATTGTATAAAATCCATCCTTGTTCCAAAGAATTCCATGTGCTTTTACCACTGTTGAAAATGTTTTATCAGACTTGACGTCAATTTGTTGGACTTCGATAACATTGCCTTGCGGGTTTGTCACTGTCACAGTTATTGGGGTTCCCTCCTTCAGGTTTGCCACCACGCCGTTTACCTTGACATCAGAACCGTAAATGTACAACTTTCTGTCAGTTGACATCAATATTGGGACATCCTTTAGCCTGTCAGATTGTGTGTTATCCAATGCTGCATATGCGGCCGTAAACGTTCCCATTGTGATTAGAACCGAAACCGCTGCAAAAATGCCCAAAGTTTGACGTTTCACTTCATTTGGTGTAAAAGTTTACGATATTTATCTTTCGCTTTGTATCCAAAATGAGTTTCTGATCGCATTGGATGCAAAATCTCCACTAACTATATAAAATATGTATGCAGGATGCTGACTTTATGATTAAAATCGGAATCAGTTGGAAGACAGTATGTCGGCAGGTTGATTGCGGGCTTTTTCGTGTGCCAAGAGCATCTCTTCTTTAATGGCGTCATATTTTTCGCATGCGTAACAGATGAGAGTCCCATCATCAAATCGTGGCAGTTTACCATTTGAGTCAAAATACTGCTGCATCTCAGAGTCAGAAAAACCATGTTTTATGTTCAAACTAGAAACAAGTGATATCATCTCAGATCTAGGCATAGAAGCATATCGGAGAAATTCGGCTTGAGCTTCGGCAAAAGAGCCGCCATTTCTAAGGATCTGCTGTCGCACTTCCGTTGCAACTTTGATTCTTTCATTCATGTAATCAAATTGATTCCAGTAAAATTCATGATGTGTTGCGTTAATGCCACTAAGAAATGTTGAAAAAGAATTTCTTGGCGTGAAAGATTCATTATTCTTATTCAATGAGGCCAGATCTTTTTCAAGCTGCTCTTTGGCAATCCTGCGTTGCTCTTCGATGAATTTTTGATGCTCTGTCAGTTGATTTTGTTTATCTTGCATTTCAGCCAGACGCTGTTTTGCTATCTCGATGTTTTTGAGTATCTGAATTGCCATAGGATTTTCTTTGAGCTGATCCCCTACAACTATAGTGAAATCAGAATCAATATTGGCAGACTCGCTTTGTGCAAATGCATTTGGGAGTATGAAAATTATAATGAAAACTGGCAACACATACAAAACTGTACGGCTGATT
>JAWCRP010000028.1:0-11031 GCA_038869175.1 Candidatus Nitrosotenuis sp.
TCTTGTAAAGCGGTATCGATGTCTCCACGCCCTGAATGTGAAAATCGTTTAATGCGTTTAGCATTCTAAGTCTTGACTCTTCGAACGTCTGACCCCAAGTGCAGAGTTTGGCCATAAGCGAGTCGTAAAACGGCGAGACGGTACATCCTGGATACAGGTACGTATCACATCTTACTCCAGGACCTGATGGGATGGTGACATCAGGCACAGGGCCTGTCGATGGTGCAAAGTCAAGAAACGTATCTTCTGCGTTAATTCTGCACTCTATTGCGTATCCATTCATCTTAAGATCCTTCTGCTTAAATGGCAGCGGCTCCCCATTTGCAATGTCAATTTGCAGCTTTACAAGATCAAGACCCGATACCATCTCCGTAATAGGATGCTCTACCTGTAACCTTGCATTAATCTCAATAAAGTAAAATTCTCCGTTGTCGGCTCTAAGAAATTCCGCAGTTCCAAGATTTGTGTATCCCACCGCCTCTGCGGCCTTTACCACAAGCTCGCCTATTGTATCCCTAGTCTTTTGATCAACTACTGGAGATGGGGTCTGCTCAATGAGCTTTTGATTTCGTCGTTGAATTGAACACTCCCTCTCAAAGAGGTGCACTGCATTTCCGTGCTTGTCTCGAGCCATTTGGTATTCTATATGCCGAATCTTCTCAAGAAACTTTTCAACAAGAATTGCGGATTTGCCAAATGCTGCTATGGATTCTCCAGTTACAGTCTCAAATGCATCTTTTAGTTCCTTGTCATTGTTGACCAGCCTTATGCCACGGCCCCCTCCACCATAAACGGATTTTAGCAGCACTGGATACTTGATTTTGTTTGCAATATCAAGTGCCTCATTTACATCCTTGACAAGATCCGGACTTCCTGGCACTGTTGGAACCTTGGCTTTGAGCATGGCCGCCTTGCATCTCATCTTGTCACCGCAAAGATCCATTGATGCTGCTGACGGGCCGATGAAGTTGATCTTGTTGTCTTCGCAGAGTTTTGCAAAGTCGGAGTTTTCGGAAAGAAATCCATATCCTGGGTGGACCGCATCTGCGCCGGATGCCAATATTGTCTCAAGTATTTTTTCTTGGTTCAGATAGCTTTCCTTTGGCGCGGCCTTGCCGATGTGGTATGCCTCGTCTGCCTTTTTCACGTGTAATGAGTTGTAGTCCTCATCAGAGTATACTGCGACGGTTTTTAGTCCAAGCGCCTTGCATGTGCGTATCACTCGAAGAGCAATCTCTCCTCTATTTGAAATTAGAACTTTTTTTATCATATCAATCACAGGTTTATGTTTCCATGCTTTCTTGGAAGTTGTTTGTCGCGTTTGTTGGCAAGCATCTCAAGCGCTTTTATCAGCATCGGTCTTGTTTGAGCAGGATCAATTACAGCATCAACTGAGCCGTTTGATGCGGCAACATATGGGTTTGCAAACTTTTCATTAAATTCCGCAGTAAGTTGCTTTTTGAGTTCTTCCGGATTTTTTGCAGCGTCTAGATCTTTTTTGTTCATTATCTTCACTGCAGCTTCAGAGCCAAGCACGGCAATCTGTGCTGTTGGCCATGCATAGTTTATGTCAGTACGCAGATTTTTGCTTCCCATTGCTATGTACGCACCACCATAAGCCTTTCCTATCACCAGTGTGATTTTTGGAACGGTGGCCTCGCAGTAGGCATACAACAGCTTGCTCCCATGTCTTATGATGCCATTGTGTTCCTGATTCGTTCCAGGCATGTAACCTGGAGTGTCAACCAGAGTGATTATTGGTATGTTAAACGAATCGCAGAATCGTATGAATCTTGATGCCTTGTTTGACGAATCGATGTCAAGTGCCCCTGCAAGATACAGCGGCTGATTTGCCACTATTCCTACCGTCTTGCCGTTCATCCGGCCAAATCCCACCACTATATTCTGTGCAAACAGCTCGTGTACCTCAAAGAATGTCCTGTTATCTAGGATAGAATAGATTATCTCCTTCATATCGTATGGCTGAAGCGAGTTTTCTGGAATCTTGTTTATCAGATTGTGATCAGTTCTGTTTGGATCATCATCCGTTTCTATAAGCGGAGGCTCATCTGCGTTGTTTGATGGTATGTATGAGAGAAGCGATTTGATTTTATCAAAACAATCGTATTCGTTTTTTGCAACAAAGTGTGCAACACCGCTCTTGGTACCATGTGTCATTGCACCGCCAAGCTCCTCAAAAGAGACCTCTTCTCCCAGTACCGTCTTGACAACCTCGGGTCCCGTTACATACATCGTTCCTGCTTTTTCCACCATGATGACAAAGTCAGTCATCGCCGGCGAGTACACAGCGCCTCCAGCCGACGGTCCTATGCTTGCAGTAATCTGCGGAACCACTCCAGATGCAAGCTCGTTGTGATAGAATATATCGGCAAATCCATCAAGGCTCAGTATTCCCTCCTGAATTCTTGCTCCCCCAGAATCAATTATTCCTATTATTGGGCAGCCGGTGCGGACTGCATGATCCATCAGCTTTGTGATTTTCTTTGCACCCATCTGACTGAGTGTGCCGCCAAGGACGGTAAAGTCGTATGCAAATACAAATACCTGCCTGCCGGCCACAGTACCATACCCGGTAATGACACCGTCTGTGAAGAATTTCTTTTTCTGCATGTCATATTCGTAATAATGATGAGTCACAAGTGCATCAATCTCTGTAAAACTTCCTTCATCCACCAATAGATCAATTCGTTCCCGAGCAGTTAGCTTTCCTTTTTCGTGCTGGGCCAGTATTCTATCCTGTCCTCCTGCCGCAAGCGCGGATTTTTGTTTTTCTAGAAATTTTTCAATTTTCTCTGAATGCATGGGCCCCGCATCAGATCAGCACATTGGTGGCTATATTAATTTTAGAAATATCATGATGGTTTGTAGTTGATCTCTGGCTATTCTCGTAGTTTGTCCCTGCCACCCTTTGCGGTCCTAAAGACATTCATCCCTATGTGGAAGTTTTCGTAAAGGTTGTCCAAGGTCTTCAAGTCCTCCTCAGCTTGCCGTATTTGTGCGGCGCTGGCCTCTGGATCACGTCTTAACTGTTCAAGTCTGTCCATTTTCTCCTTTACAAGATCTTCTATTCCAGCCTCATAGTTTGACGTACCACCAAATTCCGGACTAAGAACGTGCGTCGGCCGGTATGGCGGAATCTGGTATTCTATTTCCTTTTTTGTCTCAATTTGGGTATCCTCGTTGGCCAACAACATATCACATAACTGCTCAAATTTTAAGCTTTTATACGCCAAAACATCTGCCGCGATTTTAGATAAGTATGATTTTTCTAGTACACCAATTACCACAAGTTATGCTAACTGCTGCCATTGTGGATGACCAGGATGAGAACATACGTGTACTATATGAGCACCTAAAAACCCTCCAGGTCGACATAGTCGCAACAGGTCACAACGGCAAGGACGCAATAGAGATCTACAAAAATCACAGACCAGATGTATTGTTCCTTGATTCACAAATGCCCGAATATGACGGGCTTGACGCACTAAAGGGAATATCGGCTCTTGATAGGCATGCAACCATAGTTATAATGATAGATAGCGATCAAATCAAAACGGAAACGAGTCTTGCGCAGTTCAGGCCAAGCCACATTCTGTCAAAGCCATTTAGCATCAGTGAGTTATCATTACTTGTTAAAAGAATGTCATTTCCCAAGAACACTGACAAAGCCAAGATCGCCCTTGTTAGTTATGTTATTGAGCAATCATTACTCAAAGTAAGTAGTGCCGCAGTTCAGGAAGTAGGCGATCGTCTCTTTGAAAGATACGGTTGCTATTTTTCCGATTGTCTTGAGCACCCAGAATACCTAAAGTCAATACTGGATGAGATTTTTGGAAATGGCGCCACAGCCATAACAGACACGATAAGAGAAAGCCTGGCTGATTTTGAAGAGCAAAAACCGATTGCGATATTCCTATCAGTAATGTGTAAGTAATTTGAAAGTGCCAAGATCTCCAGCAATCAAATTTTTAGTTATAGGTTTTGCATCCATAGCTGGCATAATAATTATTGCAGAGCAATTCAGTCCCGAATATTCTGGTGTAATTTCAAACTTTGTCAATCTTGCAATAACAGTGCCACTTGTAGTTATATCCGCAACAATTGCAATCAGAGATGGAATAAAAAGTGATTTTGGCAAAGCTCTGCTCTGCCTTACAATATTCATCACCCTCTGGTTTGTTGCGGAACGCATATGGATGATGTACGAGCTTGTGTACCAGACAGATCCTTGGCCATCAGAAGCTGACATCTTTTGGCTAGCTGGCTATCCGATGTATTTTGCATTTGCCTTTTTCTATCTAAAGCCATTCAAAAAGTCAATATCATTTCCAATGATAATCATAGTGTGCAGCCTTATCACGATGCTTGCAGTATTCATCATTTATCATTCAAGCATGCAAGAGGAAGAACTTGACACGCATAATGCAGTTCTTGGTCTTATCTATCCCGTTGCGGATGCATTTACACTCATCCCAATAATATTAGGATTGATTCTTTTCTTCAGGGGACAGGTACATCTTCTCTGGTCATGTATGCTCATAGGCATGCTGTTTTTCGTAATAAGCGACTACGGATTCTTCTTTATTTCACAAAGCGGAGACTATTACAGTGGCAGCTATATCGATATACCATATCTGTGGGCATATCTTTTCTTTCTGGTAGGAACATATGATTACCTGAAGATCTTCAGAAAGCGTGGAGATGACCGCAGATTCAATGACCAGAGTACGATGCGATAATTCATTAAGATATAATTCAGATCGGCTTTGAATTAAGGATTGGAAATTTTTTTCTCACAGCATTTTGATATTCTAGAAACGGATCTTCTGTATTCAGGCATTTTTTACATACACACATCTCAGATACAATCTCCCTGTCACATTCGTCCTGAAACTCGCATTTTGGGCATCCAGCAGATGTGCCGCAAATTATGCAGTCAAGCTCCTTTATTTCTTGAGATGCGCATCTCTCATGCTTTACACCGTCTCCCTTTGACCACAAACCCACCTCGTTTGCCTCGATTTTTTGGTTACATACTATACAAGTTCCAGGAAACTTCATAGTAATTTTTCTCCAGCTCATTTTATCAGATCTATTTCCTTTTGCAGTATGTCGTCATATTCAGAGCTTAAATTAAGATCAAGCTTTTTGTTTTTCATGCACAGCAAGACATATGGAAGAAAAAATGTTCCAAATGTGCTCTGCGATACGTGCAGCTTTTTTGCAAGAATTGACGATAGTTCCTTTATCTTTTTTCCATCCCAGCGAAGCCGGTTAAGCAGTGGCCAAGGAAGATTGTATTGCGAGTATCGAACCGTCGAGTCTGCCCTGTACAAATCAAGTAAAATATTATCAAGGTATCTTAACATCCTCCACTCCTGGGTTCGCATTATTCTGCCATACAACACGTCTGCCTTTGAGACGACATCAAGCATCTCTGCCAAGTCCTTGACTCCAAGACCGCTTGTTATGATGCTAGAATAAAACGCACCAATCTTTTCTCTTGGATCCACCCTCATAGAATACAGCACCATTTGGGCCTCCTGCCTTGATTTTGCCTTGAAAAATGCTGCCACTGCAGACTCTACATCAAGGGTTTCAAATGATTTCTCAGTAGGTGGCTCAAATCCGGATACGTTTGCCTGCGCAGTATTTAGAATCGATCGAATGTCCCCTCTTGATTCTGCGATGATTTTTACCAGTATTCCGGGGCTCAACTTTGCCCCTTCCTCTTTTAGCACTTTGTGCAGGTAAAGGCCCAACAATCTTGGCGGGAGTGGTTTCAAGTGTATTGTTTTTGCCACCTTTTTGATTGACTTCATCTTATCTGACTGCTCAGAATTGGCGGCAAGTATTATCGGCATCGCCGGTTCCTTGAGCACATCAATTAATGCTTCAACTCCGCCAAAATCTGCACGCCCATGAATGCCGTCCACCTCGTCAACAAACACCAAAACTTTTCCAAGAAGTGATGTGTTGCCAAGAAGCGGATTTAAAATCTCCTTGATGCTTGCCTTGTTCCTCACGTCGCTTGCGTTCATCCCGATTAGATCATAACCGAACTCCTTTGCAGCTATTTTTGCCATAGTTGTCTTGCCAATCCCGGGTGGGCCCAAAAGAAGCACGGGTTTTGTCCCCTTTTTCCATTTTGTGAGCCACTCTATGAACGACTTTCGCGCCTCCTCGTTTCCCACCATGTCAGAGAAACTCTGCGGTCGGTATTTTTCAGACCACATCATGCGATTCACACAGGCAGGTTGGCAGAAAGCTCCGACCAGATGTTAGCTTTGTTCAATTGATTGTACCAATATTGGTTGTAATGCTCCACCGTCAAAAACAAAAATTCAAGAAACTCTGTGTGCGAAAAATCCTTTGGCAGCAGCTCGAGCGCAAGCCGCGCGTCAGAAAGGTACAGTTCGCTTTTTCTCATTGTAAAGTCAAAGCCAGTTTTTACATCGCCGGTAAGAAACGTATAGTACAACGGCCATGATGGAACCTTGACAAACTTGTTCTTAATAGAATCCTCAATTTCATTTCCACATCCCACAGACTCTGCGGCCCGCGCCATTCCAAGATAAAATATCTCGCCAAGAGGGTTTCTTCCAAGCGCCATGTTACGGCCAGCAGTTCCCATCACAGCCCTATATTTTTTATAGCACTCATTCATCTTCTCCTCAGTGATTTTTTTTGGTGCCATCTTCATTTTTGTATCCAGATACTGTCCAACCCGTGCATCCTTAAAGCCCTCCTCGAACTCCTGCAACACTGCCTCCCCACCCTTGGCAATCTTTGCGCGTGCAATCTTTAGTATGTACGGATTCATCAGTTTGTAGTCATCAAGATACTCTAAATCCTCATCTTTGTCCACTATACGATCCATCGGCTCACTTAGGTCTATTGCAATAATATGCCCATCAACCAGATCCTGTCGCATTTGTGCACTTCCTTCACCAGTGCTTGCCGACGCAGCATCATATAGAGCATTGAACACAGGCAAAGTCATCTTGACGAAATTCGAGTTCAATATTCGCAAGACTCTGTCCTTTAATACATCGCGATTTTCAAGTTTTGCCTTGATTGGTGGCACTTCTGAGCTTTGCAGCACGATGTCAAAGCTTCCTATTTCCTGCGCAAACTCTTTTTGCGTCGAATCAGGGGCCGCGTCGTTTTTTATCTCTCTGAGAAGATCATCGGTGAATCGTTCTGCAAACTTTGGAAACTCTGCTTCCGCCTCTTCCTTGTACTGATTAAATAACTTGAAGCCTTTTGATTTGAACAGTCCCTGCTTGATTATCTGCTTGCCTGACCGCGTCGACATTAACGCCTCCTTACTTACAACAGACTGATCTTTACCACTCACACAGACACAGCTTGCTCATCATTATTTATCCTTTCAAAATTCCTTAGATTAAATTACGAAAAACTTGGACAGACAGCATGCAGCCAATCGACGTGCTTATGAGAGCATCTCACCTAGTATACAAGAATGTAAGGGATCTTGCGGGAACAAAAAACGCAGGAAAGGACCACGGCATTGGAGCAGGTGGGGATATTTCAAGAAGAATTGACATTGTCGCAGAAAAAACTGTCCTAAATTACCTAAAAAAAATAAAATTTGACTGCATTGTTCTCGGCGAAGAATGTGGGAGGGTAGAGCTGTCAGATAGTCCAAAAGGCTTTGTCATAATGGATGCAATAGACGGTTCGGCAAATGCAGTGCGTGGGATTCCCTTCTTTTGCTGTTCTCTTGCATTTGCCACAGAATACAGACTAAGCTCAATAACTGCCGGCGTTGTGACCGACCTGACAACCGGTCAGATGTACTGGGCAGTAAAGGACAAGGGCGCATTCTGTGATAAAAAAAGAATGCGTGTAAGCAAGCAGAAACCCATCTACAAAATTGTCGGAGTAAATGTGTCTGGAGCCAAACCAAGTCTTGTAAAAAAAATACAGCCAGTTTTTGAAAACTCTAATCATGCAAGACATCTTGGGGCAAACGCCCTAGAGCTTGCATTTTTTGCAAGAGGGCTCATGGATGTCTATA
The DNA here is from genome assembly GCA_038869175.1 of Candidatus Nitrosotenuis sp. Classification (GTDB taxonomy): domain Archaea; phylum Thermoproteota; class Nitrososphaeria; order Nitrososphaerales; family Nitrosopumilaceae; genus Nitrosotenuis. The sequence continues at coordinate 8,066 of JAWCRP010000028.1, forward strand.
TCGACCTTAGACAAAAAATTCGGATCACAGACATGGCTGCTGCATATCTGATTGCAAAGGAGGCCGGCGGTCTTGTTCTGGATCAGCGCCTTGAGGAACTGGACTCGGATCTTTCATATGAGACAAGACTTTCCTTCATAGCTGCTGCAAACAAAGAGATCCTAAAAGAGATTGTAAAACAGATAAGGCTTTAAAGATCCTAAATGGCAGCCCAGTTTCTGTCCGCCAGTTTTTGTGCAGTTCCAGAAGTTACACAAGCTACCATCCCATCTGAGATCTTTTGGATTAATACCAAACCGTCTTCACATACAACTTGGCTCGGTTCAATTCCGCGGTCAATTTGTTGTTTTGGGGACACGTATTTTGTCACCATGAGTGTGACAATATAATCTGACTGTGTAATCTGCGTGTTGCTGTACGGATAAGGCTCAACTTGTACCAAATGCATTCTATACTTGCCTACATTTTGAATTGCAGGTAAGCCCTCACTTGCAGCCTTGACAAGCGTGAATTCTCCGAGGACCAGATCATTTTGTAATACGTATATTGTAGCCTTTGCGTCGCCTTCCTGTATGCATACAACATCAGCAGGACACCTAGAATCACTTACACTTAACAACATCAGATGTAGATCTTCAGACTCGATTGATGCATTCTTGTTGATTGCGATTTTGATAGGCATGTTTAGTTGCGGTACTGTGGTTTGTGTGCCATCATCCTGCCCTAGCACAAACTGCTGTCTGATCTCATCCCACTTGCCATCAATTATTGCGGATCTTACGATGCCTTCGGATATCAACACATCAACCCGGTGCGGGGTGATTGCCTGAGTAAGCACCTGCCCATCCCTGTTACCGTACCCGCCATGAGCCGAATCAAACACAATTATGACACGGTATTGCGGCGGAAATGACTCCATTATCATTACAGAATCAACCTCTAGTGAGTCAATAATGCCGTCAAACGCAAATGTCGGTCCCGACATTACAAAATCCACTGCAGTCTCCACTTCTGGCAGCAATTCATCTTCCATAGTCTGAGCCACGACAGTACTGGTCTGTACGTAAAGACCAAGCGAAACTGCCACCAATACCGCAAATATTGACAGGCGGTGTTGGTTTGGAGACATCCTTCTGTCTAATGTAGATCGTGTTTATAATCTTTGATTAAAACTAGTTTTAACCAAAACTGACCCGTAAGTCAGTTATATTTTTATAACACAGTAGGTTACCACCTGTGTGAATTCCCAAGTGATCCATGTATCAACAATCAGAACTAGCACTAACGTGCCCAAAAGCTCTGATATGTTGAGAATATACGGACCCAAGTTTCCCCACCTGCGATTTTCCTGTCCTGCATGTGGATCACTTGAGGTATTCATTTCTTGGAACTCCCAGCAAGGAATAAACGGAAAATGCTTTGATTGCAATCATGACTGGAGTCATCCGTAATGAGCGCAGATGATCGTATTGAATTAAGAATTGCCAAGTGGAAAGATAGATTCTTTGCATGGGTTATTGATTTTGTTCTAATATGGGCCACTGTGCTAGTAATTCATTCCGTGCTTGCGTTTGTGTTCTGGCATAACGGTCCTGACTATATGATGCTTGTTACCGATTTTGAACATTACCCGAGGACATGGGGCGCCCACGGGTTTTTCTTTGGCGTTGGAACAAGCTTGGTGTTTTTTGCATACTGGACCATACTGGAATGCCGAAAGGGACAGTCACTTGGAAAAAGAATTCTAGGCATCAAAACTGTAAAGACGGATGGCACGCAGGTTTCTTTTGGCCAAAGCGCTCTTAACAGTTTTGGAAAATCATTTTTATTCACAGCAGATGTCATACTAGGGCTGATCTTTACTAGAAAAAAGCGACAGAGGCTATTCAACAGACTTAGCAACACCATAGTGATAAAACTGCAGGACGATAAAGAGTCAAACATTTCATATAAAATGGATTGATGGTAATCATATGCCAAAAGTTTCCGACGAGTACAAGACAAAAGTAAAAAATCTCATATATCATGCTGCTCTTAAGAACTTTGCAAAGACAGGGTATGCAAATACCAAGATGGAAGACATTGCAAAGACTGCCAAAGTCAGTAAAGGGACACTCTATCTGTATTTTCAGAGCAAAGAAGAGTTATTCTACCATATGTGTAGGCAGAATCAGCAGATCCTCATTGAGATAAGAGAAGGCCTCTTCAAAAAAAAATCAGACATCATAACCGACCTGAGCAGATTCTATGACGACATAGTCTCAAAAGAAGAAGACACGGAAAGGACTTGGGTTGAAGGTATTGCCGAATCACTACACAACAAAAAGATAAAGCATGTGATAATCCAGCAACGAAAAAACCTCGATGAGATAGTGACCGAGTTTCTAAAACAGATGAAAAAAGACAGTGGTTTTTTCAAAGATGATGCCGACTTGAAAGCATTGGCAAGAGGTATGATAGCGTTATACAATGGTCTTATGATAATGCGAGTCACAGACAGATCTGATGATTCAATCAAGTCAGCATGGGTAAAGACGATGCATGCAATAATTACTGGCGCCTCCTAATTAACTAAAAATCAAGGCGCCCTTGGCGGGATTTGAACTCGCGTCTCAGCCGTGACAGGGCCGAATTCTAGACCGGGCTATACTACAAGGGCGCTGAATGTTGTGGTTGAATTTCCTTTTTTAAAGCTTACACAGCTGCCAAATTCGTAGTAAAAGCCTAAATTATACACGATAAGCAGAATTGCGAAGGGTTCGTAGCTCAGCCAGGTAGAGTACCGGACTTTTAATCCGGCTGTCCGGGGTCCGAATCCCCGCGAACCCGCTCACATAGCGACCTAGTATAATGAAACTATAGTAGTGTACTTGCAACAAAATACTTATTTCGTAATAGACGCCACTTTTGCAGACAAACTACGCATTGCAACATCTACCTCGCCGGCGCGTTTGGTAGTACCAGAC
>JAWCRP010000029.1:0-10811 GCA_038869175.1 Candidatus Nitrosotenuis sp.
AGAGCCGTCTACAAAGTTGTCTACTTCCACTGATGCTGCAGTAGATCCCATTGCGATTACGATGAGCCAGATCTTCTTTAGTCTCTGGATCTCAACTTCTTTTGGGATTAATGCTGGCATTTGTGCCATGAATTTTAGAGCTGGATTTTGGCATATAATGAGAAAGACGATTTAACTCTTTGCGAATAACCAATCTTTACACTGTTATTGCAAAAACATTCCAAGTTTTACATAAGATGGGTTCGTGTTTGATAATTTTGACGTTGTAAAAATCTGTACCTAGTCTTGTTTTGCAATGTTTAACATGTCTGGCTAACATGAATCAAACTGACTTGCAATGCATTGCAATCTGATTTTTTTAATACTTTGAAGGGCAGATCGTTACTTGATGATGATAAGTGCCGGCTTGGATGAGCATGAAAGTGATATAGTACTTGGTATTCTCTCCGATAAATACTGTAGAAAGATCCTCAATGCCATAATAGATGAGCCCAAGTCGGCATTTGAGATAAGCTACGAGTCTGACATACTCTTGAGCACAGTATATCGAAAGCTAAAAACTCTCCAGTCACACAAACTGCTCAATACAAAGTGTCAGCTAAGAGATGATGGCAAGAAGCTGTTCCTGTACAAAAGCAAGATACGCTCAATCTCTGCAAGGCTTGATAGAGATGTTCTTGATGTGGCAGTTGTACCAAACTCGCCGCTTACGTATATTGCTAGAACGCAGGATGGTACTGCCGGCATTTGACAAATATCCACATCGTTCCAGCATCCATGTAAGGCGCATTGTATCTAATTAAGATATTTTCGATTCGCGTAACTGCAAATCGGATTGCAGTTTCAACCAATGATGTGGTTTATCAGTTTCTGTAGAGCAAGCAATCGTTTTGTGGAGATTCCGGTTTTCTTTGTAAAATAGTTGATGTCTATGTCTAGCAGGTCCTTTGCAATCATAAGTTTGTGCTCCAAAAATGCTTCCAGCTCATCCCTGTTTAGCCCCAAGATGGTAACTGGATACAGTTTTTTATCTTCAATCAGTCTTTCGAGTCCCTTCTCGGGCGGGTATTTCCAGGACAGGACTTCCTGTCTTACGCATCTTGCATATGTTATCACATCCTCGGATACGCGTGTGTTGCAAGCAAGCATTTCATGATTAAACACATCTGAAAGATCCAAAAACCTTGCGTGAGTATAAAGCGATTCCTTAAGGCCAGTATATTTTCCTGCAGTATTGTGGTATTTGCATTCTACCATCCATTTCTTTCTGTCATATGTGGATTCTAAAACAAGATCTACCTCATGTAAAATGCACCTACCTTGAATGCCTGCACCAACTGATCTTATTTTATACCCATAATTTTCAAGAACCTTGCCTACAAAAACCTCAAACGAAAATCCGGCAGGGCCCATGCGCATTATTGACTCTTTGAGTCGATATCGCTGCCTTACTGCAATGCCGGCATTTTCTGCAAGCGATTTTAGCACAAGCTTGTAGATCTCCTTTGTAGTAATTCCGGCGTACAGCTTTGGGCGTATCTGGTTTACGATCCTTTCTGCTGTCTCTTTGTCTGCACCTGCCCTCATGCAGGTTGATTTTACCTTGCCTGGATCAAAACGCGCTTTCTTGCCGCTGGCTTTTGTTATGGTTATCTCCCTCAAGGAACTCTAGTTTGTATGTGAGAAAATCGTATTTATGGCGTTCCTGAAAAATCGACTCTGAAAAATCCGGCTAAAAATTATCAAACATGAAAATTGACTTGTGTCCGTATATAGTGGAGGAATGCTGTCTATAACATGGTAACGCAAGCAGTCTGGATTGGCATTATTGTTGGTGTATTTTTTGCCGGCCTTGGAATCGGTTATGTTGTATTTCAGCAGTCGGTGCCTGTACACATGATGGGGCAAAATATGCCGTGGCATCAGGCTATGCAGGATCAAAATCAACGACAGCAGATGATGAATCAAATGATGCGAGATCCTCAGATAATGAATGAATGGATGAATACTATGATGTCGGATCCGCAGGCTATGCAGCAAATGCACCAGATGATGATGAACGACCCGCAACACATGCAGCAAATGCACCAGATGATGATGAACGACCCGCAACACATGCAGCAAATGATGCAGCACATGATGTCTGATCCAAAAACCGTGGATCGCATGCACCAGATGATGATGGGCGACAGTCAGCACATGGAACAAATGCAGCATATGATGGGCAATAAGACAAAATCCGGCTCATAGATGAGTCCGATGATGAACCCATAATCCTTATTTTCACTTTTGAATTACTTGCAGACGTTTTAATTTAGATGTCAGCTGTTCGTCGTTATGAAGTGGCACTTTGAGGATTTCATATATGGCTCATTTGATGGCTCTGTGACAACATTTGCTATTGTTGCCGGAGCTGTTGGCGCATCGCTGTCCCCCTTGATAGTTTTAATTCTTGGATTTGCCAACCTTGCAGCAGACGGATTCTCAATGGCGGCAGGAAACTATCAGGCAACCAAGGCTCGAATAGAATACATCCAGAAGGAAAGAAGAAGAGAAGAGTGGGAGGTTGAAAATATGGCAGACTTGGAGCGCCAGGAAATACGCGACATATATGCAAAGAAGGGATTTGCCAACGAACTTTTGGATGAGATAGTAAGAGTGATCACTGCAAGAAAGAAGGTGTGGATTGACACCATGATGAAAGAAGAGTTGGGTCTCATAGATGATGGCAGAAGACCACTTCACACCGCAATTAGCACTGGTGTTGGCTTTGTCATAATAGGCATGATACCGCTTGCCCCGTTCATATTTTTGCATGCGACCGGCCTGCAGATATCTGTCTTGCAAAGCTTCCTTTATTCGGTGGGATTTACATGTGGTGCCTTCTTTCTAATCGGAATGATCAAAGGAAGAATTGTGAAAACATCAATGACTCGATCTGGGTTGATAACATTACTGATCGGCTCAATTGCGGCAACTGTTGCATACTTGGTAGGGCACGCCCTGAGCACAATTATTGGATAACTAGTATTCCACTATGTCACGCTCTGATGACTCGTCAAATATTCTTGTCAGCGCATGATAGTACATTTTGCGTGTGTCCTCTCTGTTGCAGACGGTAAACAACTTTATCAGATCCGCGCTGGTAACTATTCCCAACAACTCGTCCTCATCAAGAACTGGCAGCCGTCTTATCTTTCTTGAATACATAAGATCTGCTGCAACCCATACCTCATCGTCGGCTCTTACGTGAATCAGAGGTGATGACATGACCTGCTTTACCTTTGTGTGAATGGGATACGCATGGGCTGCAATCTTTATTGCAAAATCCCTGTCTGTCATGATTCCTACTGGGACTCCCTGCTCTACCACAAGTACTGATCCTACGTGCGCGCCTTCCATGACCTTGGCTGCCTCGTTGACTGTAGCAGACGACTCTACTGTGACAACGGATCTGGTCATTACATCCTTAACTAGTATGGTTTGAGGGGTTTGGGCCATAATACCATATAATGCAGTTGATATTTGAGCTGGTCTGCAAATATCACATCTGAAAATCATGTTAGGCAATTGAGGAATATCTTTAATTCTAATATGTGGGGAAAAATGCGTTGACAAAGACAATCGTCGTTGCATTAGATGGCTCAAAACACTCTTCAAAAGCACTAGAATATGCAATCTATCTGGCGCGGCAGTACCGGACTGAGCTCTTTGGAATATATGTAATACCACTTTTTGCAGTGAATATCAAAACACCATCGTCAAGCCTTGCAAAAATGTTTGTTGATGATGGAAGAAAAACAATGGAGGCAGCAAAAATACAGTGTGCCAGGAATGGAATTGCATTTCATGAAAAAATTACAAATGGAAATGAAGGGTTTGCCATAGTCTCCTTTGCAAAAAAGAAGAACGCAGATGTGATAGTGATGGGCTCTCGCGGCAGGAGCGGCAAAAAAGAGTTTTTCTTGGGTAGCGTCTCACGCTATGTTGTGCACAAGGCGCCAATGCCGGTGCTTGTAATCAAATGAGAAATTCCACAGCATACAAAAAAGCAAGTTTGTACCATATTATTTTATGATTCACGACAGACAGCATGCAGGAAGGCTGCTAGCTGAAAAGCTGGCGCCTATCATAAAGGAAAGAAAATGCATAATCTTGGCAATACCAAGGGGAGGGGTGATAGTAGGGGATGAGATGGCAAGGATTCTCGGTCTGCCACTGGATGTGATAATATCCAAAAAAATCACACCGCCTGATTATCCAGAGTATGCCATCGGTGCTGTAACGTATGATGGTGTGATCTATTATGGGAACGATTGGAGCCGGTACTCTGATGATCCGAGATTTGAACACGAGGTTGTAAAGAAGAAAAACGAGGTGGCCCGACAAATTCTTGCGTATCGTGGCAATGCAGATTACAATTTTGGTGATGCAACTGTAATCCTAACTGACGATGGAATAGCTACTGGCTCTACAGTGTGTGCCATTCTAAAATGGCTTTCGCAAAAACACGTAAATGATGTGATCTTGGCAACGCCGGTAATCCCATATGCTACATCGGAAATACTCAAGCAGTTTGGCATCAAAATAGTGGCAATTGAGATGCCTGCCGATTTTACTTCGGTCGGACAGTTTTACAGAAAATTTGATCAGATACCCGACCAGATAGTAGTCAACATACTTGCAAAATACCGCAAGTCTACCTGATAATAAGGACTGGGCAGGGGGATGACTCTGCAACCTTCCGGCTTGTACTGCCAAGCGATTTTATCTTGCTCAACCCGTAAAGCCCCTGACTTCCAATCACAATCAAGTCGACATTCTTCTTTTTTGCCGCCTTGAGAATCTCTTCTGCCACATTATCTCCTGCAGAAATTATGTATTGGGCAGTCACACCTTTTCTTTCACACTGTTCGACTTTTTTGCTAAGCTCTTTTTCGGTCTCTTCTTTTAATGATTTTACAAGTTTTTGTTTTATCTTGTCCTTTGTGGTATTGCGAGTCAGGCCCAAAAGAGAGCCAGGGGGGATTATGGCGCCAGAGCTGACTACTGTATACAAATAGATGGCACTGTTGTAGTTTTTAGCTATGTTGACGGCATGCTCTAATGCCTTGTTGGAAAATGCCGAACCATCGTAAGGAACAAGGATGGTATGATACGACATCTATAACTCACTTTACTATCATAACTGGAACTTTGGATTTGTGAAGAACTGCGTTTGATACGCTGCCAAGGAAGATCTCGGCAATTTTTCCTTTCCCTCTTGCACCAATCACAACAAGATCTGCTTTCTTAGTTCTTGAGATACTGGTTATCTGGTCCACCGGATCGCCATATACTATTGCGTATGTGAATAGTATGCCTTTTTTTGCTGCGCGAAGTCGTGCCTTTTCCATAAACTTGCCTGCCTCCTTTTTTTGGTATATTTTGTATGGCAACACGGTAGGCACGAACTCCTTTGGAAGAAACGATATCACATGGACTCCAAGAATGCTTGCCTGACATGCACGAGCTACCTCGATTGCCTGGTCAAGTGCGGCAAAGGATGTTTTTGAGCCGTCCATGGGGACGAGGATTTTTTTTATTTTGGCCTGTATCAACAAGATACCTTCTCGCCTTTCAATTTAAACACATTGTGCAGATTTTCAAGAATAGTAATCCACGCTTTTCAACCCTGATAATCATGCTGTACTTTAACTATTACAAAATGCATCGTATTATGTACAAGAAGAGATTCTTGTGCGTGTGGACGGGAATGCGGGGTGATAACCCATGAGTGTACTTCGGTGCGCTTTTTCTTGCATTCTCGTCTTTTTGTAACATGTTGAACATTCTTGAACTGTTCAAAAAAGTACAAAATAGTTAAATGCCTTTTGCAAACTTGATTAACATGGAATCCGATTTTTCGAAAATACTTGTGTGCTGCGACGGCTCCAAATACTCGGAGGCCGCTCTTCTGAAAGCCTGCAGCATTGCAAAAAAGTATAGTTCGGAACTTACACTCATCCATGTAGTTGAAAAAACAAAAAAGGCAGACATTCTTGGCGGAAAGGAATACGTCCAGATTTTAAGAAAATATGCCAAGGCCTCGCTTGATAAGGCGCAAAAGATAGCAAGGAGCCAGGGATTTGAGCCGAAGGTGGTGGTAAAGGAAGGCGACGTTGCAGGCGAGATTGTGAAATTTTCAAAGAAAAACAAAACAGATCTAATTGTAGTTGGTAGCAAGGGACTTGGGGCGGTTCTTCAGTTTCTTTTAGGCTCTGTGTCATCAAAGCTTGCACATCATTCACTTTGCTCTGTTCTGATAGTAAAATAGAATCAAGGCTGATAATCGTATTCTCCTTTTATTATAATTAAACAGGATGTACATCCGTGGTACTGATACCAGACAAAATTGTAAGGCTAATAAGAAAAGAGCAGCTTTTTGTTGTGGCAACTGCCGACAGGTCGGGAATATGCAACGTATCGCCTAGGACTACGTTTCTTCTTTCTTCTGATGGAACAATATTCTGGCTTGAGCTTTTCAAGCACAAGACATACAGAAATCTCCAGAAAAACTCTTGGTGCAGCATTGCCGTGTTTGACAAAAAAAGACTTGGCGGATATCAGATAAAGGGAAAGGTCTCAATCATCAAAGACAAAAAGATAGCTGCTGAGATCTCAACAAAGATAATTGACCGACTCACAAGGCAGCACAAGCAACGAATACTCAAACACGCTGGCAGGCATATGGTGGCAAGATTTGACCCAAAGATTGTATATTCTCTGAATCCCAACGAGCTGGCGGACTCTCCACTCGGACTGGAAGGCACAGAAGAATCTCTAAATGCCGCAAACATGCAGTGGTAATGTCGTGAGCATGCACAACAGAGCTTCTTGCATTTTTTGCAAGAATCCAAAACCAATCTATGCATCAAAACTTCAGTGGCTAAAACACCTTGCAACCCACAGGGAGGCGATGATAGCGTATGTTGTGGACAACTATGAAAAGTGCCCGCTTGGCGCATATCCAAGGCCCATAAAGGACAAAACCGAGTATGCAGGACACATAAGGTGGGGCCACACAAAAAAAGAACTTATCGAGTGGGCGTATCGCAGTCTGATTGAAAACCAGATTGTGACGTATCCGTAGTTATTTCAGTCGCTTGTATATGGTCTTAAATTCCTCTGCCAGCGAGTACGCAATGTTTTGCATATGTGTGAATTCGATCATGTTTGATTTTCCGCGAGCTATTTGTCTAAGAAGTGTCATGCACTGGTGGATCTTGTTGTGGCTGTCGGATGTGGAGTCATTTGGACCATCAACTAGCGTCATGGCATGAAAGCAGTCTGTGAATTCTAGGCAGAACTTGAGTATGATGTGCTCCCAGTTTTTTGCAGTGGTTGGAATTCCCATGCCACCTGCCAAATCTTTGAACTCATTTCGGCGTGTCTCAAGTAAAAGGTTGAGTGACTCTTCTGCCTTTTTTGCTTCAAAGCCTGCCAGATTTTCCAGTATTGTCAACGTATTACTACATTAAACTGCTGATATTTAACGTCTCAGAAATTTATCATCTTTATTTTGCCGATACTAAATCTGGTAATCGTCTTGTGCCCTTTTAAATTAGAATCCACATCGTCTATTTATGGAAACACCATTGGTGAGCGAAATCATGAAAGGCAACGTGATCTCTATTGACTCTTCTATGACAGTTCGTGATGCAGCAAAAATGATGGATGATGCGTCAATTGGCGCAATAGTTGTGCTGGAAAACGGCATTGCAATAGGCATAATCACGGAACGCGACATTGTAAGAAGGGTAGTTTCCAAAGGAAAACCACTGTCTACCAACGTCAAGGATGTGATGTCATCGCCACTTATAGTGATAAATCCGGATAACTCTGTATGGGAGCTTGCACAGCTGATGAAGAACCGTAAAATTCATCGTGTCCCTGCCATAAAGGACAACCGACTTGTTGGGATTGTGACTACATCCGATATTGTAAAGTTATGCAGCATTGGATCCGACTCGGAGCTTACCAAGATAACAGAGCAGATTCTGTTGCGAATGAAACCGAAATGATCTAGTGGGTGTGCTCAAATCTATCCCAAGGATAGACTAGGTACTCGTCGCCTTTTGTTAATTTTGCATATGTGAGCTGTTTTGGATATTTTTTTCCGGCCCTAGCATAAAGAACAGCATACGCCGTCTCATCAGGATAGTCTGCCTTTTCAATCATTCTTCTAAATGTTTCACCACTATCATAAATGTCATCAACGAACAGTGAGTCTGATGGTATGTTGAACGGATCTACCATGATCTGCTTTATGTTCAGCCTGTCGGCCACAAGTCTTGCAGGGACAAGCCCGCCTCTGCTCGCAGTAGATATGCTGCCAAACTTTCTGCCCAAATCTGCAATCTTTCTGACCAACAAGTCGACGCACTCCTCAATCTCTGCCCAGTCTTTGTAGTCGTATTGCATATGTGTGAAAAACGGTATGCCGGTTAATTTGCATACCTCAAAACTCAACAGTGGGAATTTGGACTTTGTTTATCTATAACAATACGTATTCAAAGTGTTGTATACGGTCAAGAAGATATTGGTGCCAATCGACGGCTCTGCGAACTCGTACAGGGCACTTGATGTGGCAATGATGCTTGCCAAGACGCTCAAGGCAAAGCTGGTCGGAATCCACGCAATAAACATCATACCAACAACAGAGTCCCAGCCGTTTGAACCACTAGAATTCCAACTAGAGGAGAAAAGACACGCAACTGCAATGCTAGAAACAGTCAGGGCACTCTGCAACAAGGAGGGAATCAGCTTTTCTGCAGTAGTGGGATTTGGCTCACCGGGCGATCTTGTAGTAAAATTCGTCAAAAACAAAGACAACAAAATAGACATGGTGGTAATCGGCTCGCGCGGCAAGACTGCAATAAGTGAGATCTTTTTGGGGAGTGTCTCCAACTTTGTGCTTCACAAATCGCCCATTCCAGTACTCGTAGTCAAATAAGTGCGAAAACCGCACTTGAAACCAAACACAATTGATTTAAGACAAATATTTGTATGAATATCATGATGTTAAAGGACAGGGTTGCACTAGTGACTGGAGCCTCAAGCGATATCGGGGCCGACATATCCAGGCGATTTATTGCAGAAGGCGCCACGGTCGTCATGCTTGGGCGCAACATATTGTCATTGGAAAAGGCACGCTCTTCATTTAAAAACAAAGACTCTGCTGTATCGATGGCATGTGATATCACCGACAACTCGCAAACTCTTAGTGTAGTTGAGCAGGTGGCAAACAAGTACGGGCGGATAGACATACTGGTCAACAACGCAGCAAAAATCAACGACGCAGTGCATTTCCATGAGATGAAAGACTCTGATATCTCCGACCTTGTAAACACAAACATAACTGGAACGTTCAACATCACAAAGGCGGTAATACCTGTAATGCTTGGTGGTAAAGGCGGCTGCATCATAAACATAGGCTCAATATCTAGCGAGCGTGCCATTCCGCGAGTTCATCTTGCGGTGTATTCTGCTACAAAGGCAGCAATCTCAATGTTCACAAAGTCAATCGCAGTCGAATACGCAAGAAAAAACATCCGCTGCAACTGTCTTAATCTTGGAATAATAAATGCCGGAATGATAAAGCCGTACCTTGAGGACCCGCAGGCCCGCAAGGTACTTGAGGAAAGACAGCCTCTCAACAAGATTGGAGAGCCATCAGACGTATCAAATGCGGCCGTATTTTTGGCCTCAGATGAGGCGAAATGGATCACAGGAACAATACTGAATATAGATGGTGGCAAGTCCGCATCAGAATAGTTGCTGCAGTATTATTCTGCAATGGCCCTTACGATATCTGACTTTGTTATGATCCCTGCAAGAAGGGACTTTTTTACGACGGGAAGTCCGCTTATGGCATTGCGGATCATGAGCAGGGCTGCCACAGATACGTCCTCGCCTACGTCTACTGTGATGGGGTTTGGAGTCATAATGTCCTCTGCCCTGAATGAGAGTATGTAGGAAAGCTGGTTCATTCTAAACTCGTCCGGCCTTGGATTGAGCCTGTACTCCTCTACCTCCTTTGGATCGGCAAACTGCATTATCCATCTTGGCATCTTTGCTGGAAGAAAGTCTCGGTTTGTTATTATCCCAACAGGCTTCCTGTTGCGTTCCACTATTATCCTTGAGATTCGATGCTTTACAAGAAGACTTTCAACAAGAAGTAACGAGTCTGCTGGCATCACTGTTATTACTTTGTGGGTCATCACCTTGGAAATAGGAACTGCCTCCGTTGAGCGAGTCAGAAATACGGATACTAGATCCGTCTTTGTAATGATTCCTGCCAGTGTATTATCATCTAAAACGAGTATGGAGCTTATCTTGTTTTGATGCATTAATCTGGCGCAGTCGTTGATGGAATCGGTCCTTTTTACCGTAATCAGGTTTTTTGACATGAACTCTTTTACCAAAATCTTCTCAATTGGCTTGTTTTTCTGCTTGTAAATTGCTCTTACAAGATCCTTTTCGGTCACTATGCCGACGGGTTTTTTGTTAGCTACTACTGGCAGCCTGCCCACCTTGTGCCTGAGCAGGATGTCTCTTGCCTCAAGCAGAGTTGTGTTCTGTGAGATTGTAATGGATTTTCGCAGTACTTGGTCTAGTCCTGCATTTTTGATCTTCATTATGTTGATTCGACAGGTAAAACTAGAATAACATTTCGCCTGAATTTCAGCATTGAAAATTGTGTTACTTGTTTAATTTATTAATAATGTGCGGATAGTTACGATATGAGTCTTGATGTTATCCACGAACAC